>JABHHM010000173.1 GCA_018671575.1 Methylococcales bacterium
CGACTACACGCCTATTTTTGTAACAAAAAAGACAAACAAAATTTCTGCGCAATATGGGTAGTTTATTTATTGCGCGTTACCTAAACACTTGTTAGCGATGATATGAAGGGTTATACCAGTTTTTGTACCTACCAAATTGTATCAAGTTGTTTATTTTCAAGTAGGTTTTTGTCTGATGTTACAAGTGCTGCATTATAGATAATTGATGTCGCAGCTATTATTCGGTCTGCGGGATCACTATTAATGGTATTGTCAAAATTAACCGACAGTTCAGCAATTTCTGGTGAAATGCTTTGAATAGAAATATTTCTAGATTGAAGGAATAGATTTATAAAAGTTGTGGCAGTTGAGTTAACTTCAAGTCGTTTCTTTTTTATCAGCATTGAAATTTCCCAAATTGAAATGTCTGATATGATTAATGCATTGTTTTTATCTGCTTTTTCAATTGAGGATGTGGCTTTATTTGATAGTTTAGATGGATCAAGTGCATCCCATATAATTGCACAGGTATCCATCAAAATCACGATAGAGCATCCCATTCTGAATTTATTGGGTTTGTAATGTCGTGAATTTTAGCGGTGCTGGCAATTGTTTTTAATTGTTGCTTTGCTTGTTCTTTTTGATTGGCAGGGGCTGACACTAAGGCAAGTAAGTTACTATTTGATGTGACAGAAATTTGTTCACCAGAGTTAGCCATTTCTAAATATTTCAAAAGATTTGTTCTAAATTCACTGATATTGATCGTCTGCATAATGAGTGTTCCAATATTAATTGTACAATATGTTTGTACGTCCAATATTAACAAAAGAATAATGATTTAGTCAACTTATGAGCAGTAATTTCAAGTCTCTTTAGTAATCCAAATATAAGCCACCATTGCTGCAATGAGCGCAATAATTGCCGCCGTATAAAAGGCAATTTCGGGTCCAAATTGTTCCCAACAATAACCTCCGTACATGCTCCCAACTGCTCCTCCTGCACCATAGCTTACACTGCTATAAAGTGCTTGCCCCCGACTTTGATTTTTACCAGAAAAGAAGTTATGCGTTAAATTAATGGAGGCAAGATGAAAGGTTGCAAAGGTTGCGGCATGTAATAATTGGGCTAAAAAGATCATCCATCCATAATCAATCAGTGAACCAATACAAAGCCATCGAATACTGGCGAGCAATAAGCTACCGACAAGAATTAATTTGAGTTTGATATTTTTGAAATATTTATAAACCACCCAGAAAACAATAATTTCCGCAATGACACCCGTTGTCCATAATAAACCAATGATACTTTGGCTGTATTGGTGACTTTTTAAAAATAAGCTGTAGATGGCATAATAAGGACCATGTGCCACTTGAGATAAGAAGGCAACAATGATAAAAGCAATGACTTCAGGTCTTTTTAAAATATTCAGAAGTGTGGTGTGGTGTTGTATTGGGTGTTGTGTTTTACATTCTTGAACCCAAAGACTGGAAAACCAAATGAGTGCAAACAGTAAAGTCAGTATGATGGGTAATATAGATATATTGATTAAATCCAGTACAGGACCAATCAAAGTTGCGGTGGTGATAAAGCCAATCGAACCCCAAATTCTGATTTTACTATAAAGATGGGTGTTGTCTTTGATATGGTTTAGAGTGATGACTTCAAACTGAGGTAATACGGAATTCCAGAAAGAGCTGAATAAAACCATTACCAAAATGACCCAGTAATAGCTCTGATCTAAAAATATTAAAGTGAAAAAACTGGCAGATAAAAAGGAGCATAGGCGAATGATGGATAAGCTTTTACCTGTGTGATCTGCAATCCAACCAATGAGATTAGGAACAATGGCTTTGGTGATTAAAATCACCGCCATAATTTCACCAATTTGAAAAGCCGAAAATCCCAACGAGTCTAAATATAAACTCCAGTAAGGCAGTAATGTTCCCAATGACGCAAAATAAAAAAAATAAAATGAAGAAAGGCGCCAATGGGTAAACATTTAATATTTAATTAACAATCAAGTGGGATGGCTAGGGACGATGGGGGTTTCAGATTTAATGCCTGCATTTTGTCCTCGATGTCTTAATAAATGATCCATTAATACAATGGCCATCATGGCTTCAGCAATGGGTGTTGCTCGGATTCCAACGCAGGGGTCATGTCGTCCTGTGGTAATGACTTCTGCGGGTTCACCTGATTTTAAAATACTTTTGCACGGCAAACGTAAACTGGATGTTGGTTTTAAAGCCAGGCTGGCAATGACATCTTGCCCACTGGAAATGCCACCAAGCACACCACCTGCATGGTTGCTTAAAAAACCTTCTGGTGTGATTTCGTCACGATGTTCGGTGCCTTTTTGAGCCACGCAATCAAATCCTGCGCCTATCTCAACGCCTTTGACAGCATTGATGCTCATCAGCGCATGGGCTAAGTCAGCGTCCAGTCGGTCAAATACAGGTTCTCCCAATCCAGGAGGAACATTTTCAGCTACTACAGTGACTTTGGCACCGACTGAATTGCCTTCTTTACGCAGTGCGTCCATGTATGATTCTAGTTCAGTTACCATGGTTTCGTCAGGAAAAAAGAAAAGATTGTTATTGACGGCATTCCAATCAAATTGTTGGTATTTTAATGGCCCTAATTGAGATAAAAAACCTCTGATGACAATGTCATATTGATCTTTAAGATATTTTTTAGCAATAGAGCCTGCCGCAACTCGCATGGCTGTTTCACGAGCTGATGAACGACCGCCACCACGGTAGTCTCTAAAACCATATTTTTGTTGGTAAGTGTAATCGGCATGACCAGGTCGGAATTGATTCTTAATATTGGAATAATCTTTGGAGCGCTGGTCGGTATTCTGAATCATCAAGCCAATGGGGCAGCCCGTGGTTTTACCTTCAAATACCCCTGATAATATTTTAACTTCATCCGCTTCTCTGCGTTGAGTGGTGTGGCGTGATGTGCCAGGTTTTCGCTTGTCCAGGTCTTTTTGCAAGTCTGCTTCACTGAGTTCTAGCCCTGGAGGGCAGCCATCAACAATACAGCCCAGTGCTTCACCGTGACTTTCACCAAAAGTGGTGACACAAAATAATTTTCCAAATGAATTTCCTGACATAGTCAATCGTCCTTATTGATCTTCTTCAATATCTAATCCATGAAGATGGGTTTCATTAATTTGTTGTAATAACTGAATGAATGGAATGTCTTCAGCATGCTTCATGGCAATTTCCATGAAGGCTAAATCACCATCAGCAAAAACATAACAACCGTCTTTCATTTTTTGAAAAACATCTTTAACACCTGTTTCCAAGTGATCCAAATAAAGTGGTACTTTGCCCATTTCTTCAAAATGATATTCCATGCAATCTCTTAAGTCACCTACTTCAAAGATAGCTTGTTGAACCATTTCTGTATACTCTTTTACTGTTCTTGCTCTTCTCATTGTTGCCTCATAAGTAATTGTTCTGCCGTTAATAAAAAAACACCGTGACCGCCACGTTCAAATTCAACCCAGGTGAATGGGGTGTCGGGGTATTTGTTAATTAGGTTTTCCATTGAATTACCCACTTCTACCACCAAAATTCCGTGTGGGGATAAATATTGCTTTGCTTGGGATAGAATTTTATCGACCAATATTAATCCATCATTACCTGCTTCAAGTGCCATTTGGGGTTCTTTGCGGTATTCATCAGGTAGGTTGCTCATGTCTTCTGCATGCACATACGGTGGATTGCTGACGATAATGTCATATTGTTTGTTTGGCAGGTTAGAAAATAAATCTGATTCGATAATGCGAGCCTGATTCTGGCGTTTGTGCTGTTTAATATTGATATTGGCAACATTAATCGCATCAGGGGATAATTCAACCAAGTCAATGCTTGCCTCTTCAAAGGCATAAGTACAGGCAATGCCGATACAGCCACTTCCGCAACATAAATCCAAAATGTGAGTGACTTGTTCATATTGAATCCAGGGATCAAAAGCATTTTCTATGAGTTCAGCAATGGGGGATCTTGGGATAAGGACTCGTTCATCAATATAAAAACTTAATCCACAAAAATTGGCTTGATGGGTTAAATAAGGTAAAGGGGTTGATGACGTGATGCGTTTCTCTAATAGGTCAATAATTTGGGTTTTTTCTTCGGCTAATAAAGCGCAATTGATGAAATTATCTGCAATGGAGTGGTCGATGGAGATGCAATGTAAGACGATTGAAATTGCTTCGTCGTAACTGTTGTCAGTGCCATGGCCAAAAAATGCATTGGACTGGTTTAAACGTGTCACACAGAATCTGATGAAATCTTGAACGGTATTTAGGGAATGAAGTATTGACGTATTCATTTAGTTTTTTAACCAGCATGATTGATTTTTGTGGATTATAGCAAGGATGGCTTATCAATAAATAGTGGTTTATTTCAAATAGTTGACCAATTATCGGGAAATTCATCACATTAAAGGAAAAAATGTATTGATCTTGCTGATATTTTACTATGATAACTGCATATTTTGGTTATAATTGTTGTTATATGGAATAAATCAATAAATAATACAATGATAAATATTTTAGTATTAAATGGGCCTAATTTGAATATGCTGGGTGTAAGAGAGCCTGGAATATATGGTAAAGAAGGTCTGAATGACATAAAAAATAAACTTGAATCATTGGCAAGTGAACATTCAGCCAATTTGGAATTTTTTCAAAGTAATGCAGAACATGAGTTAATCGATCAAATACATGCGGCTTTTGCTAGTAAGATAGACTTTATTATCTTTAATCCTGCGGCATTTACACATACCAGTATCGCATTAAGAGATTCATTGCTGTCAACCAAAATACCATTTATTGAAATACATTTGTCAAATGTACATGCGAGAGAAAATTTTAGAAAACATTCGTATTTTTCCGATATTGCGTTGGGTGTAATATGTGGTTTTGGATCATACGGGTATGAAATGGCGTTGCATGCTGCAATATGCCAATTAAATAATTAAAGCTTAGGCATGAATTTTATATTCATCACACAGGATACTTATGGACATTAGAAAAATAAAAAAACTGATTGAATTGATTGAAGAATCAGGTATCGCAGAAATTGAAATTAAAGAAGGGGAAGAGTCTGTTAGAATCAGTCGATACTCCGAAGCCCCAGTGCAACAGATGATGGCTCCTCAAGTGATATCTGCAGCTCCGTCGCCTGCTATTGTGGCAGAAACTCCTGCTGTTGATACGGCAAGTGAAACCAAACCTATTCCCGAAAATGCGTTGAAGTCACCGATGGTTGGTACTTTTTATCGTTCATCATCGCCAGGCAGTAAGCCATTTGTAGAAACTGGCGATAAAGTCAGTGCTGGTGATACGGTGTGTATTATTGAAGCGATGAAAATTTTAAATCAAATCGAAGCAACAAGTTCGGGTACAGTGACTTCAATCCTGGCTGAAAATGGCCAACCTGTTGAATATAATGAGCCTTTATTTGTAATTGACTGAATTGAAGGTGAAATATTATGTTAGATAAAATTGTTATCGCCAACCGTGGTGAAATTGCATTAAGAATATTACGTGCCTGTAAAGAATTAGGCGTTAAAACTGTTGCGGCTTATTCAGAAGGCGATAGAGATCTAAAACACGTTTTATTGGCCGATGAATCAGTTTGTATTGGCCCGCCTCCTTCGGTTGATAGTTATTTGAATGTGCCTGCGATTATCAGTGTGGCAGAAGTCACTGATGCGGTGGCCATCCACCCAGGTTATGGTTTTCTCTCAGAAAATGCAGATTTTGCCGAAAGAGTTGAACAAAGCGGGTTTATTTTTATTGGCCCTAGGGCTGAAACCATTAGAGTGATGGGTGACAAGGTTTCTGCCATTCGGGCAATGAAAAAAGCAGGCGTTCCATGCGTACCTGGTTCAGATGGTCCGTTAAATGAAGACCGTGAAAGAAACTTAAGAATAGCCAATGAAATAGGTTATCCCGTGATTCTGAAAGCATCAGGCGGTGGCGGTGGTCGAGGCATGAGAGTGGTGCATTCTGATGCGACATTAATCCACTCTATTGCATTAACCAAAGCAGAAGCAGGCAGTTCATTTGGTAATGATATGGTTTACATGGAAAAATATTTGGAAAATCCACGTCATGTTGAATTTCAGGTAATTGCTGATGAACATGGTCATGCGGTGCATCTGTGTGAGCGCGATTGTTCCATGCAACGGCGTCATCAAAAGGTAGTTGAAGAAGCACCCGCACCAGGTATTACCAACAAACAGCGTAAAGAAATTGGTGAGCGTTGTGCGACGGCGTGTATAGAAATTGGTTATCGTGGTGCAGGTACTTTTGAATTTTTGTATCAAGATGATGAATTTTATTTCATTGAAATGAATACTCGTGTCCAGGTAGAGCATCCTGTTACGGAGATGATCACTGGAATTGACATCGTCAGAGAACAATTAAGAGTTGCCGCTGGCGAACCCTTAAGTTTTCAACAAAAAGACATTAAAATTACGGGTCATGCCATTGAATGTAGAATTAACGCGGAAGATGCCAAAACATTCATGCCATCTCCAGGTAAAATTAATCAGTATCATTCGCCTGGAGGACCTGGTATCCGTGTTGATACACATATCTATGATGGTTATGTTGTACCGCCTTATTATGATTCAATGATTGCCAAGCTAATTGCTCATGGTGATTCGCGTGAGTCTGCATTGGCTCGTATGCGGACTGCATTGGGTGAAATGGTCATTGATGGTATTCGTTGCAATATTGAATTGCATGAAGATATTATGCGTGATGCTTCATTTTGTGAGGGTGGAACCAATATCCATTATTTAGAGAAAAAACTGGGTATTTAAAGCTGAGTTGAGTAGCTCGTCCGCTCAAACGAAACTTATGCCCTTGCGGTATAAAGCTGAATTAAGCGGTTTATCCGCTTCAATGATAACTTATGCCCTTGCGGTATAAAGCTGAATTAAGCGGTTTATCCGCTTCAA
>JABHHM010000317.1 GCA_018671575.1 Methylococcales bacterium
CGGTAACTTTTGTAAATCATTCATCCTGCTTTCCTTTTCTGATAATAGTATGGAAAGCTATTTAATTATAATAATGGAATACTGTCACGCACGCTTACCGGAAGCTCACCAATCATGATCAATTTTTTCTCTTCTGACTGATTCCATTTAAACTGTTGAGAATATGATTTTTCAATATTCAAATCTCCAGACTTAGAAAACTGTAGTTGCTTTGATGTTCCTTTTTTCCTATATGACTGGTGGCTCGATACCATCTTCAAATCATGTGCATGAAAACCAATAATTCGTAAAATTCTATTCGCTTTTGAAAGACTGCCTTGAAAAACACGCTCGAGATACGGGGTTTCACCGCACAGCCATGACTGATGAGATTTTGGCACCAGATGCCCCATTTCTAAAAGAATAGTGACAGGTGAAATTTCATTGGATATTTTCAGTAGCCTTGCCGTCGCTTTGACAACTTTTGGATAAATCGTGTCTTTTTTGTAATTTCCAGCAGATAGTTTTTCCATTTTTAGAAGAGTACCAAAGCATAAGTTAATTGTCTAAAAAGATAAGTAACAGGCAGAGCTTTTTTATATAAATTGATAAATATTTTTTGCGAGGCATGGTAATGATCCCCGTAACTATTTAACACAATTTCAACTATACTTACTAAAGACTGAAAGTTCTCCATTTTCAACAGAAAAGGTTATAAAGATGATTCGAATCAGGTTGTTTTCGGTATTGATGGCAATAAGTTTACTGTGTTCATATGAGGTTTTGGCACAAAATCGTGTGGCATTGGTCATTGGAAATAGTAGCTATGAAGGAAAATTATATTTAGATAACCCCAAAAATGATGCCAATGATATAACCAGCAAATTAAAAAACCTAGATTTTAAAGTGATTCGACTAATTGACGGTAATAAACGTCAAATGGTGAATGCGTTGAGAAAATTTAAAAATACTGCAGAAAAAGGTGGAGTTGCTTTATTTTATTATGCCGGTCATGCGATTCAGATGAACGGCAAGAATTATTTAATTCCACTAGGCTCAAGTATTGAAACGCCGGAAGATATTGAATTTGAATCACTTAATGCCTCACGAGTATTGAACACCATTGATTCAATGAAGCAAACAATCAATGTGGTGATTTTAGATGCTTGTCGGAACAATCCTTTTGATAAAAAGAGAGCTTTTCGATCTTATTTACGAAGCGTGGGTTCAGAAGGACGAGGTTTGGCTGAAATAAGAGGAATCAGGGGGTCTTTGATTGCGTTTGCAACACAACCTGGGAATACCGCGGCTGATGGTGATGGGCGAAACGGGACTTACACACAGCAATTATTGAAATATTTAGACCAACCGAATCTGACGTTACCACAAATGTTTAATAAAGTTGGGTTAGGGGTTTTAAAGGCAACAAATAATGTTCAAGAACCGTGGTTACATGCTTCGCCTGTTCCTGATTTTTATATGGTAGCTGGAGGATCAATTATTGAGAAAAGATCTGTAACAGTAAAAGGTAAAGAAGGAAAAACTCCTTCGTTACTGGGCAAAGTTTTAATTAAAACTCAACCGAATGATGCCAAAATCTATTTGAATAATGGGTATGTGGGTAGAGGAAGTGAGGTTTTAACCTTGAAAACAGGATCTTATAATTTAAAAGCTAAGAAAAAGGGTTATAACGAAACCTCAGAAGATGTTTATGTGTCTATTGGTAAAGAATTAAAGGTGACTTTGATTTTAACAAAACCAAGTGATGACAATTATCCAACCGAATATGAGTTTAGAGTTTATCGAACCCCCTCGGATGCCAAGGTGAGAATCTTAAACATCAACCCAACATACTATGACGGCATGAGATTAAAATCGGGAGACTATCATATTGAAGTTTCTAAATTGGGTTACAACAAAGTTAAACAATGGGTGACGATTGGTGAGGGAGATAAAACGGTGACGGTGAGGTTGAAGAAACCTCAATCCTCTCCTTCAACAGGTGACTCAACTTATCAAACCGTTCATGTCAGTGGTGGCTGTTTTCAAATGGGTGGCACTAAATATGACAGTGAAAAACCAATCCATAAAGTCTGTTTAGATGATTTCAGGATGGGAAAATACGAAGTGACTGTGGGGCAATTCAAGAAATTTGTCAATGCGACTGGATATCAGGGCGATGGAAAAAATGGTTGGAAATGTAAAGGAGGCATGATGAAGCCAGAGGGTTTCACTCAAGCAAACAATCATCCTGTTGCCTGTATTTCATGGAAAGAGGCAACGGCTTATGCAAAATGGTTGAGTCGAAAAACAGGTCAGAACTATAGTCTGCCCACCGAGGCAGAATGGGAATATGCC
>JABHHM010000447.1 GCA_018671575.1 Methylococcales bacterium
AAATATTTAGCCCACTCAGGTGCTTGTTTTCGGACAGCCTCCTAGAGTTACTGAATATAATTACGGAGACATCCAGCGTGGACAATCAACAATTACAAATACATTTTAATTCTCAACAATTTATTGAGGTTAATAAACATGCCATTAGCGGAGATGGAACTGTTGACCTTGATCATATCGACTTCATTTCAGAAAGAGCAGATAAAAGATTAATTGTAGTTGCAGCAGCACCCAGAACAGGCTCGACATTTTTATCCAATGTATTATCACAATTTACTGCATCACCTTATTTTAGACTAAGTTCCGCATACGGCACCAACGAAAATGATCTGTCACTGCCTGCACTTTGTTTCATTAACCCAACGGGATGCGTATCTCAACTACACATGAAAGGCACTTATCATAACGCAAAATTAATACAAAAATTTGGTATCAAACCTATTATTCTGGTTCGCAATATCCACGATACCATCATCAGCCTAATGAATGATCTCAAGAAAAAAAGAGAGATTGAAGACTATGGAACAGGCAAAACTGGCTACTCCTTTATGTGGCAAGACATGTCCACAAAAAAACATGACGATGAACAACTCATTGACATGATTATTGACCTAGCAATTCCTTGGTATGTAAATTTCTATGTGTCCTGGCACCGTCTTTGTGAACAACAAATGATTGATGCTAAATGGGTTACTTACGAAGATTTAATGAAAGACAAAAACCAGGTTGTTAATGACATCCTTAATTTTGTAGATGCAAAGCAAATAGCTGGAAATTCAGATGAAATATTATCAAAGAAATATGGCACATTTAATGGCGGAAAAATTGGCTATGGTGCAAAATTAATCAACAATGCCAGGAAAAAAAGAATCAAAAAACTATTTTCATATTACCCTGATATCAAATTTAAATATTATGGGCTTTTATGATTAAAGATCATATGAAAGTGAAGTGAAGTTAAGATGAAATCAAGAACAGAAAGTTATTTTGGTCCTTAGCGTAATATTTCCAGACAAAGTAATGAGGTTGTTCTATGCCAGAATTAACAGAATGGGTACAAAAACTAACCGATAAAAAACTACCTATTTTTCAGCATACTATCGACCAACTTCAGCAAATTGAAGACAATCCTGCAACTACATTAAATGATTATAATGAAGTGGTATTAAACGACCCAGGATTGATCACACAAATCATCAAAAAACTTAATACAAATCCAACACAGAATAGAGTCGCATTAATTCGCTCAATGGATCATGCGGGTTCATTATTGGGCATATCCAATATCATTCAAATGGCCAGTAAAATGCCAACGATTGAATCCGTCAAATTACCTGAATCATTAAAAAACCGCTACCAGATGGTTGCCAGTCGAGCAGTACATTCTGGTGTTCAAGCTCAAGACTGGGAAGTTTTGATGAATTATCGTGTCCCACAAGAGGCTTTGGTTGCTGGTCAGTTGCGCTATGCTTGTGATTTGGCAATATGGGCATACGGAGACCATAATGATTTAATAAAAATTGATGCATTATTGGAAAATAATGACACTTTGTATGAAACTGCTTATATCGAAGTATTGGGTTTTAGCATGAATCAATTGGGTCAAGAGCTGGCAAAAAATTGGCTACTACCAGATGTTGTCATCCACAGTTTTTCTACCGATGATGAAAAAGTTTTTCCACGGTCAAAAAGCATTTATTTAGCGGGTCAGTTGGTGGAAGCCGTCGAAATGGGATGGGAAAGTGATGCCACACTTGATATTTTATCTCAGGTATCAAACCATATTCATGTTACTCCTGAAGAAACAATGGAACGTGTAATGAATCAATCGATTGTAGCGGCACAATCAACTGACTTTATTAAAGTGGATCATCCAGGACAAGTTATTTTTGAACAAATACCTGAATCCGAAACTTCATTATGAAAATATGCGTTTGTATGTGAATTCCAGCTGGTTTTTAAAAATTTATTTCGTGAAATTCACCTCAGTGCGCAAAAATCAAACTTTGGAATTAACAAATATCAAAAATACAAATT
>JABHHM010000019.1 GCA_018671575.1 Methylococcales bacterium
AATAGTAAGGTAACACGCAATAAATAAACTACCCATATTGCGCAGAAATTTTGTTTGTCTTTTTTGTTACAAAAATAGGAGTGTAGTCGCCCTACATAACTATTTTTGTGGCAAGACAGACAAAATAGCAAGTAAGATGGGTAGTTTATTTTGCGAGTTGCCTAAGTGGCGGATAAGTGGCTACCTGCCCATAAGGAGGATACAGCACCACATGATCCTGATAGAAAGGCTCCCAAACACTAGTCCACATATCCATAAAGAATGCATTAACATTTAATGACAAAATCATCAGTAAAGAAGCAATGTAAATCAACATTTTTTCTTTCATAAAATCATTCCTCACAACATTCAATTAAAAGTTTCAGTTTTCCCTGGAAATGTTTTGTTTCTTACCGCATTACAATAAGCCAATACTGCGGCATTTATATTTTCATTGTCCTGTAAAAAGTTTCTTACAAAAGATGGATGTGTACCTGACGTTAATCCTAAAATATCGTATAACACGAGAATTTGACCGTCACAATGAACACCTGCACCAATACCAATGGTGGGAACAGAGATTTTTTTACTGATTTTTTTTGCCAAGGCTTCTGGCACACATTCAAGCACCAAAGCAGAGACTCCCGCTTCTTCTAATGCCCTGGCTTCTGCAAGAATATGCGCTGCTTCACATTGCACTCTTCCTTGGACCTTATAACCTCCTAGCTTATGAACTGATTGAGGTAACAAACCAAGATGACCACATACTGGAACACTATTTTTCACCAATGCTTCAATAATTTCAACACGCTCAAAACCACCCTCCAACTTAACCATATGAGCACCGCCTTGCTTCATTAAGCGACTGGCTGTTTCAAGGGCTTGTTGTGGTGAGGCATAACTCATAAACGGCATGTCTGCCACCAATAATGAGTGTTTAATTCCTCGATTCACCATTTGAGTGTGATAAACCATATCATCAATAGTCACGGGTAATGTAGAGTCTTGTCCTTGAACCACCATCCCCAGAGAATCACCAACCAATATCACATCAACATCTGCATCATCCAGAATTTTTGCAAAACTGGCATCATAACAAGTCAGTGATACAATTTTTTGTTGTTGTTCTTTTTTGACCAGCAATGTTGAAACAGTGATTTTAGACATGAGATATTCTTTTTAAATAATTTTTTGGAGTCCTTCAGTTGGACAGGTTTTTACTAATAATTTCAATTTTCCCAAACCAGGAATTGTTAAGTCGGGAGCTAACTCAGCCAGAGGCAATAGCACAAATGCCCGCACACCAACACCTGGGTGAGGTATTTGTAATCGTTCATTGTTTATTTGTTGTGAGCCATATAATAAAATATCCAGATCCAGTGGTCTAGACGACCATCGTTCAGCGGATCGATCTCTACCGTGCTGGTTTTCAATTTGTTGTAAAACATCCAATAAATCAAGTGCAGACAGATTGGTTTTCAATAAAATGACACCATTAATATAATCTGGTTGGGCTTTATTGTCTAATGGCTTTGAATAATATAAGCAGGAAACTTTAACAACATCAATAAAAGTGTATTTTTGCAATGTTTCAATGGCCGTTTTAATTTGTTGCAAAGGTTGGTTGAGATTACTACCGATACCAATAAATACTTTCATTAGGCAGATGTTTCGTTATCAACTTGTTGTTTTTTAGGTTTCTTATTTTTTTTCTGTGGCTGAGTCATTTTTCTTTGCGTTACCTCATCAACTTCTTGAAACGTAGTCCACCAATCAACTAAAGATTGATCTATTTCATTCATATTAACCCTTAATATTAAAAAATCATAAGCGGCCCGAAAACGTTTATGTGCAAGCAATTTATAGGGACGCATGCCTCGTTTTGAATGAAAATTACGCTGTAAAGACCAAATTTCACGAATAGACTGCACAAAACGCTTTGGAATAGAGGTTGCCTGAGCCTGTTCTTTGATAACACTGGTCATTGCACGTTGCTCAGCCTCATAGGGAGTCATTCCCTGCTCTAAATTAAACCTAGCTTTTATGGTTAAAGGTCGCCAAAGTAATGTTGCAATTAGAAATGCGGGCATCACAGGCTTGTTTTCCCTGACTCTTGAATCCGTATTTTGCATGGCTTGTTCAACAAATGGTTGTAACAATCCTGTTTCATCGTCAGACAAACATTGATTTGTTTCTGGAAATAAATACTTAAATAAATCGTATTTTTTTAATTGATAAAAGTTGTCTGTTGCATAACCAGTTAAAAACATTTTATTCATTTCATCGAGCAATCTGGCGGCAGGAATACCACTCAATAAATAACCCAATTCAGTAATTGGTTGTTGCGTTGTACTTTCTATTTCAAAATCTAATTTGACAGACAACCTGATGGCTCGTAACATTCTAACGGGATCTTCTCGATAACGTTGCTCGGGATCACCTATCAAACGTAACGATTTGTTTTCTAAGTCTTTGATACCCCCCGTATAATCTAGAACACTGAAATCAGCAATATTGTAATACAATGCATTGACCGTAAAATCTCGACGCCAAACATCTTCCTCAAGAGTTCCGTAAACATTATCATACAATAATCGACCATGCTCCGTTTGCTGAACATCTTCGGGTTCATCATGACCACTTCTAAAAGTTGCGACTTCAATCATTTCGTCACCAAAACAAACATGAGCCAAACGAAACCGTCGCCCTATAATTCGACAATTTCTAAAAGCTTCTTTAACTTGTTCGGGATGAGCGTTGGTTGCAATATCAAAATCTTTTGGTTTAAAACCCAATAACAAATCACGCACCGCACCACCCACCAAAAAAGCTTGGTGATTTAAATTATGCAATCGATAAAGCACTTTAACGGCATGTTTGCTCATACCTGAACGTGAGATACAATGATTGGGTCTGGCTATTATTGCTGGTAAATCTGACATTATTTTAAATATGAGTGAGTAATTTTGAAACGGGTGAAAAAGTCCGTCGATGAATGGGTAAAACACCCAATTGATTCAATGCTTCAATGTGTTTTTTAGTTGGGTAACCTTTATGTGATGCGAAACCATAACCTGGATATTTTTCTTCAATTTCTAACATCTGCCTATCACGAGTGACTTTTGCAAGAATTGATGCAGCACTGATAACAGGAACAGTCAAATCACCTTTGACGATGGCATCACATGACATAGAAATATTTGGACAACGATTCCCATCGACCAAAACTTTATTCGGTATGGGCGATAATTTTTCTATGGCTCGTTTCATTGCCAATAAAGAGGCTTGTAGAATATTAATTTCATCAATTTCTGCAACACTACATTCACCTATCGCCCAGCTAATGGAATGTTCAATAATAATATCAAATAAATACTCACGCTTTTTGGCTGATAATTTTTTTGAGTCTGTCAGACCTGGTATTTCAGTACCCGCTTTAAAAATAACAGCAGCAGCCACAACCGAACCTGCAATTGGACCTCTTCCTACTTCATCAACACCAGCAATGGTTATCGTCATAATTATTTTTTAATTAATTTAAAAACAGCTTCTGCAGCAATTTGACTAGAGTTTAATGCCAATTGTTCATGTATTTTATTAAACTCTACCAACATTTCACTATCATTCTCATCTTGCCCGATAGTTTCTAGCATTTCCTTTGAAATAGCAACTGGATCTATGTCATCCTGAATATATTCTGTCACAATTTGTTTTTGAGCCAACAAATTAGGCATTGAAAAATATTTTATCTTCATCACTTTGAATGTTTTTAATATCCAATGTGTAATGGCAGAAATTCGATAAGCAACAATCATTGGCTTTTTAAGCAACAACGCTTCTAATGTTGCAGTACCTGAAGCCATCAACATTGCATCTGCAGCTGACATAACCAATCTGGACTGCCCTAAAAATAACTGAATAGGAAATTCATCAAATTGCTTTAAAATTGTTTCAAATTGCTGATACGTTTTATTTGATGCCAACGGAACAATAAATTGAACTTTAGGGTTTGACTGATGACATAACATTGCTGTTTGAATAAAACTTTCGGCTAAATAGTGTATTTCACTTGATCGACTTCCTGGTAAAAGGGCAATGATGGGCGCTGAAATATCCAGCTTTAATTGTTGTCGAGCACTTTGTGTATCCGTTTTCATTTCAATCATGGTTGCCAGTGGATGACCCACAAAAGTAACGGGAACATGATAGGGCTTATAAAAATCAACTTCAAAAGGAAAAATACTGAGAATCAAATCAACTGATTTTGCTATTTTATGTGCTCGATAGGTGCGCCACGCCCAAATTGTAGGACTGACATAATGCACGATTTTAATTGATTTTTTTTTAAGTTTTCTTTCGATGGTTAAATTAAAATCGGGAGCATCAATACCGATGAAAATATCAGGTGGATTTTTTAGAAAATGTTTTACAATGGACTTTTGAATGGATAATAAAGTGGGCAAATGTTTTAGAACTTCAACCAGCCCCATCACCGACAATATTTCCATTGGGAAAAAGCTTTGACAACCCTCTTCAATCATCAAAGGACCGCCAATGCCCTCAAATTGTATCGTGTCATCTACTTGCTTCATGGCTCTAATTAGTTCAGAGCCTAAAATATCGCCAGAAGCTTCTCCCGCAACGATACCCACTCTCATTAACGAATCACACTGCGACTTGAGCTTTTAAGAAATTGTACAAATGGCACCAGATTGGGGCGATTTTTAGATAATTCTTCAACAGCAATAATTGCATCTGTAAACTTTAGTTTTGATTTATACAACAACTTGTAGGCTTTTCTAATATCTTTAATACAGTCATCGGGAAAACCTCGCCTCTTTAGCCCCTCCATATTCAAACCATGTGGAGCAGTTGGTTGACCGCCTACCATAACATAGGGAGGAACATCTCGACTAATAGAGCTTCCCATAGAAGCAAAACAATGAGTCCCAATTTGACAAAATTGATGAACGATGGTGAAACCACCTAAAATGGCGTAATCGCCTACCGTAACATGCCCCGCTAAAGAAGCAGCATTGGCCAAAATAATATTATTACCCATAACAACATCATGAGCAACATGAGTGTAAGCCATTAGTAGATTATCATCACCAATAATGGTTTTACCATTTTCCTGTATTGTCCCGCGGTGTAGAGTGGCATTTTCTCGAATAATATTCCGATGACCAATTTCTAACGTTGTTTCTTCATCCGCATATTTTTTATCTTGAGGATCTTCCGCAACAGAAGCAAATTGGTAAATTTTATTATCTTCACCAATAGTGCATGGACCTTTGATAACGACATGTGGGCCAATCCAACTACCTTTGCCAATTTTCACTTTAGGGCCAATGATCGAAAATGGACCTATCTCAACAGTTTCATCTATTTCAGCACTGGGGTCTACAATGGCTCTTGAATCAATCACTTTTAACACCTTTTATTGTTGTTTTATATAGCTTAGTAGGTGATTACAAGTATTTGAACATTCACGGGTTAATTTTTTTTGGATTATACCGAACATGGCTTTCCTGGGAACATGACACACCCTTTTGAGTAAATTTTAAATACTCAGGGATTGACCCAATATTTTAACCATGAAGCATGGGGCCTGAAAATATGCTTCAATATCTTCATGCTGGAAAAAATATCTTTCTTAAACCACTAATGAACACTAATGAACACTAATTTTAACCTGAATCCGTAACTTCAATTTGTAGCGAAAGAGTCTAATGTGCAGGAAATACGAAACTTTATCGGTTATTTAGAACGCTGACGTAGTTATCTAAATGTTCGGTAAAGTCTCGTAGATTCCGTGCAGTAGGCACTTGCAGTAGAATTGAAGTTACGGATTCAAGTTTAATTTATAACCTTAAAAATAAAACAGTATCTATTCGTGGTTTTTAAAATTTATTTTTATAAAACTTAGATTAATCATTTCTGGGTGTACACATTATCTCACAAACAGCTGACGTTTTACCTTCAACAGAAACTCTGCCTTTAAACATCCAAAAATTTCGTTTTACATTTTTAAAATCTACTTCAATAAGCAGTTGATCACCAGGAACAACCTGACGCTTAAATCTTGCTTTATCAACACCAATCAGATAATAAATTCTATTTTCGGCCTCTTCAATCGGGGTAGACAAAGCACCTAATATACCTGTTGCCTGAGCAATAGCTTCAATTTGTAAAACACCAGGCATGACAGGCTTAATAGGAAAATGCCCTTGAAAATAAGGTTCATTAACTGACACATTTTTAAGTGCACTGATGTGTTTATCCGCTTCATAATCAATAACCCGATCTATTAATAAAAAAGGATATCGATGTGGCAATAATTTAAATATTTCTTGAATTTCAATTGAGTTCAAAAACAATACCTCTGTGAATTTAGGAACAAAATTAACAGTTCCTGATTAAGGGACGAACACGAATAAGGGGAGGCGAAATAAATAAATGTCCAAATTGCGCAGGATTTTTGTTTGCCTTTGAGGCGCAAAAAAGGCGGACAAAAAAATTGCTATACCCTTTGGGTACAAGCAAGTTGGATGTTTATTTATTGCGCATCCCCTAACCTTTACAATTTGCGAAGAAATTTTGTTCAATGCAAGGTACAAAAACACAGATATAATGAATCTAAAGTTTTCGAACCTTGCTGGCTTATCTCATCTCTGAATTGAGATTTTTACTTTTTTTCTATTTGTTGATTCAGTTCATCATCAAATGCTTTTAGTAAATCAACAAAAGACAACATGCCAACTAAATGGTCATTTTTATCTAGTACTGGTGCAGCACCGATATTATGCTCCAGCAATAAACGGACTGCTTTGGATAATGTTGAATATGTATACAACACATGAACCTTGGTGATCATTACATCACTGATTGACATGTCGTCATCCAGGTAATAAACATGGGAAATATCATGTGCCTCATCGACCCAGTTAGGTCTTCTCAATTCTCGGTCACTGATTATTCCTATTAATTTATTGTCTTCATCAACTACGGGTAAATGGCGGATTGAATGTTCTTTCATTTTAAAAAAAGCTTCCCGAATTCCAGTCTCTTGTTTAATTTTAATGACTTTTTGTGACATGTATTTATTAACTTTAATTGGCATGAGTCTCTCTTTATTGTTGTTGAGTGATAACTTCTATAAATAATAATAGGGATTTTAATGTTGTTTTTTATTGTAAATATTTTCATCAGTCTAGCATAAATTGGTTTTCATTAATGATGATTCGATATGAGTTATCGACAACAATCATATTGAATCGGTTACCTCGCAGGCTATTTTTATCTCGACTGCATTTAGAATGACAACACACACAAAATGAATTTCATGTATACTAGCAAGCTTTCAAAGACCTTATTGCTGAGAAATTTAAATGATTAATATTGGCCAGAAACACAAATTGAAAGTGGTAAAACTAGTTGGTTTTGGAGCCTATTTAGATGCTGAAAACCTTGGTGAACTATTACTGCCTCGAAAACATATGCCCCGTGATTTATCTATCGGTGAATTCATCAATGTATTTATTTATTTGGATTCTGAAGATAGACTTGTCGCAACAACTCAAGAACCTAAAGCATCTGTTGGTGAATTTGCCTATTTGGAAATGATAGACTCAAACGATGTTGGGGCATTTTTGGAATGGGGTTTAGATAAACATCTATTAATACCATTTGCTGAACAACACCGGCCATTAGACGTCGGGAAATCTTATTTAGTCTATTTGTATGTCAATGATATTGATGGACGTATTGTTGCATCGTCTAAAATAAACAAATTTATTGATGATGAAAAACCCCATAACTTTACACCTCAACAATCGGTTAATTTGATTATAGCCAACAGCACAGACTTAGGGTTTAAAGCTATTATTAATCACAGTCACTGGGGCGTTCTTTATAAGAATGATGTGCATGAACGCTTAAGTTTTGGTCAGTATAAATCAGGTTATATTAAACACGTACGGCCTGATAATAGAATTGACCTGAGTCTTCAATGCGGTGATGAAACTCGAGATAAATATGCACAAGTTATTGAAAATTATCTAATCGAGCAAAATGGATTTGCACCACTACACGCTAAGACTGACCCTAAATTAATTTCAAAAACTTTTGGCATGAGTAAAAGTTCTTTTAAAAAAACAATTGGTGGTTTGTACAAGCAACGAATCATTAATATTACTAAAGAAGGCATCAGTTTAATCGAAAAGTAAATGACTCTAGCGTTCTCAATTAAATTTTACATCCGAGGACTCTGGGTAAATCAACTGTTTTGATGACAGGTACTATAAAATATGGCTTATAGACAAAAAAATAATCCGCTGCATGCAATCACTTTGGAACAAATTGTTACAAAATTATTTGACCACTACGGCTGGGACGTTTTGGCAGAAAAAGTTCATATCAACTGCTTTAAAAAAGATCCTTCCATAAAATCCAGCTTAAAATTTCTACGAAAAATGCCATGGGCTAGGAAAGAGGTTGAACATTTATACTTAACGACTTTTTCTGCACAAAACCCATGGACTAAAAAATAGGGCACTAATCAATTATTTATGTCGGTACTTGGTGCGGTATGGACATGACACTCAACTCCAATCTCTGGTAAGAAAAAATACTTATGCCAAAGCTTTTTGAATTAATGGAACAAGCGTTTCTGGTAAAATAATCTTTCCAGAAAGTGCAAATTTTTGACCAGTTTCAGACATTTTTTTCCAGGTTTTTTGAACAATGTCGATCCATTTATCTTCGGTATATTCTGGATGTTTGTCTACAAACTCTTGCAGATAGTGCTCTATAAACACCAGGTCAGCCACATCTTCTAGTAACTGAGTGTCAGGATTGCTCTTAATTCCTTTTTTACCAACCATCTTTTTAACGCGTTCCAAATCTTCTTCGTTGTAACCAGACTGCTCCATGAAATCAGCGGTTGTATTGGCATGAGATTTATAAAGATCTGTACGCCATTTTAAATAACCAATACGATCCATGGGATAGGACTTGCGTTGTGATGTCCAGCGTTTAACGTGCTGACCTCGAATGGAAATTTGCTGAACTTCATCAGCGTCAGGTTTATAGCGATCTAGCATATCGCTCATACGATGAGAGTAAATTAATTCTTTAGGCCACTCTTTGCCATCCTTGTCGGTAACTTTGTTGGGGTCTTCGCTGTTAGCTGCATCAATAAGGCTGATGGCTTTTTCAAAAATTTCTTTGGACATATCATTTCTCCAGTTGCTGAAAGCATTGTAAATCTCAGGTAAAAAATGAAATTCAGGGATCATTATTAGACATTATTTGTATCGTTGTTACCAGAGTATAAAATGAATTAGTATCACTTGAATTTGTATGGTAAGGGACGATTCAGGAGTGAAGGGGATAAATGCTCAGATTGTTGTCACCAATTTGATAAAAATCCTCTGGGTTAATGCAATAATTATTAGGTTGCAAATACACAATTACACCCTGTGTTTAGTAATTGGCATGAAATCTATTCTATATTGAAACAGGGGAAGGGCAGTTGCTAGGAGGCTGTCCGAAAACTCATCTTTCCGCCAACTCTGCGTTCACCCCTCAAGGGGGTACCGAGGAAAAATGGTCTCAAAATGCTCATTTACACACGTAAACTGCGCTTTTTCGACAATTTTATGCCTTGATTTGACAAAAACCTGCGTTCTCGGACAGCCTCTTAGAGTGTTTGTTTTTAAGATTTTAATATACTAATGGCAATATTGCCTCCTGGTAAATCACTCATTGCCATTGCATAAATTACCGCAATAAATGCACTGATAGTTAATAAATACCAAGCCAAAGAAACTACGATTCCGTATTTTTCCATTGCAATTTTATTTTCACTTGCCAATTGTTTCCAGCTGACCAATAAATCTAAGACGCCTAATACGATAAAAAAGCTGATGAAGAATAGCCCAAATTGAATTGATAAGGCAAAGAAAAAAGCTGAACTGATTAAAAGTAACAAAACTCCCCAATATTTTTTCCCCGAAAAAACCATGGCTTTAACTGTTTGTCCTCCATCTAAGGGTAAAACGGGTAACAAATTAAACAGATTAATTAAAGCGCTAAAAGAAGCAATTTGTCCAGCAAAGTGATTATTTGTAACTAAAAATATTACATAGGCAATCAAGGTCATTAATAGACCAAATATTGGTCCCATCAAGGAAATATAAACTGTTTGCCATTCACTGCTTGTTTTGTCTCCAACCGCAACGCCACCCACAAATGGAATTAAATATATACCTTTGGTCGCAATTCCAAACCTTTTCATGGCCCAGACATGACCATATTCATGAAAGATAATAATGCTGAGTAACACTAATGCAAATTGCCAACTGAATATAATGCTATACGCACCAAATGCCGCACCTGCTAAAGCTACTTTTATGACCTTAACGCTTTTAAATAATTTAAAAAAGATGGCCAAAATTGACCAAAAATGTGTTTGCATAATATTAATCTCACTTAGGCAACTCGCAACAAATAAACTACCCATCTTACTTGCTCTTTTGTTTGTCTTCTTTGCCACAAAAATAGTTATGTAGAACGACTACACGCCTATTTTTATAACAAAAAAGACAAACAAAATTTCTGCGCAATATGGG
>JABHHM010000008.1 GCA_018671575.1 Methylococcales bacterium
GTAAAGGTACTGAGTTTACAATTTTATTTCCACAAGCGTTAAGGTAACTCGCAACAAATAAACTACCCATCTTACTGGCTCTTTTGTTCGTCTTCTTTGCTACAAAAATAGTTATGGAGAGCGACTACATGCCTATTTTTGTAACAAAAAAGACAAACAAAATTTCTGCGCAATATGGGTAGTTTATTTATTGCGTGTTACCTAAATTAAGTGTGGGAAGTTATTTTGCGCTTGTTTCTAGCCACCCGTCACGGGTGGAAAAAAGGCAACTTCATCGCCATCTTTAATGGTGTGATCAGGCTTAACGTATTCCATATTAATAGAACATAATGTGCTTGCTGGCATCTCAATGGTGGTTATTTGATTCCATGCTTCATTGACTGTTTGAGCTGTTGATGCGTCTATTTGCTTATCAGAAAAGCCAATGATTTCTTTTAAGTTGGCAAATAATTTGATTTGTATCGTCATAGTGTGATTCCTTGTGATATTGAAATAATTTATCTTAAACAACTTGTTAATACAAACAGTTTTTACTGTACATTGTCTGCGTAAATCGTTATCGTACACCTGAGTTGACTAGGCAATCGCTGATTTATCAGAGGAAAGTCCGGGCTCCACAGGATAAAGCGCCAGGTAACGCCTGGGAGGTGCAAGCCTACGGAAAGTGCCACAGAAAATATACCGCCTATTTTTAATAGGTAAGGGTGAAATGGTGTGGTAAGAGCGCACCGCATTAATGGCAACATTAATGGCAGGGTAAACCCCGCTTGGAGCAAAACCAAATAGGAAAGCAGGCTGTAAGGCCATGTGTGATCCGCACAGTTTTCGGGTAGGTTGCTTGAGGTGTATGGCGACATACATCCCAGATGAATGATTGTCCACGACAGAACCCGGCTTATCGGTCAACTCTTCTTTTTTCACTACTATTATCATTCTTTAAAATTCAAAATAACCTTTTGATAACTCACAATAAATAAATTACTCATCTCGCGTGCTCTTTTGTTCACAAGCAAGGCTCGAAAGTAGCGTCTTGTCCGAGGTTATGTGGTGCGACAATTTGTCACATTTAAAATATTTTGGCTAATTGATAAACTCGCCCTAATTTAATTGTCGCCATATAAAAATCATAAGGATTAAATAAATGAGTAAAATGCACGCTATTCAGGTGATGGCTTTGACAGTCATTACTACGCCAGTCTTTGCTGAGGCACCACAAGAACTACCCGATGTGACGGTTTCTGGTATGACCCATGCGGAGAGTTTGGCATACCCTGTTAATCTTCATCAAACTGCTATTACTACCTCTGATACAGCTACGTTATTGCAGCGTGCACCTGGTGCTAATATCAATCAAAATGGAGCATTAACAGGAATTGCTCAATATCGAGGAATGTATGCTGATAGAGTGAATGTGGTGGTTGATGGAATGCATATTAATAGTGGTGGGCCAAATGGTATGGATCCAGCTTTGTCTTATATTCCACGAAGTCAATTGCAATCATTGGAAGTCGTTAGAGGCATTGCTCCTGTCAGTTCTGGCACAGAATCTATTGGGGGGACAATAATTGCCCATTCAAAATTAGGTGAATTTGGTTCAAAGGATATATTTGAAAATAAACTGAATTTTGTGTTAGGTGTTGCAGATGTTAATACCTCTAATACTGGCAATTTGCTTATCAATAGAGCCAATAAAAATCATCGGTTTCATGCTTTTGGTATTTCTGAAAAAGCCAAAAATACTAAAATTCCAGGGGGGGTAATTAAGCCCAGTGGTTATCAACGTCGTAATTTTGGAATAGGTTATGGCTTTCGTCATGATAATAATCATGAAATTAGCTTCAATTTCAGGCGTAATAGTACAGAAAGTGCAGGTACACCTGCATTGCCAATGGATATTGATTATATTAAAACAGATTTGGTAGATTTAGAATATAACGGAAATATCGGTAATAAGGCAGTACATGCCAAGCTTTATCATAGTGATGTAGAGCATGAAATGTCTAATTTTAGACTTCGCCAGCCTGTATCAGCAACTAAAACACGTTTAAACCAGGCTAGTAGCGATGGTTTGGGGTATCGTTTTGATATGACATTTGATTTTCTAAGGGGAGATTTGATGTTAGGTGTCGACGGGCATTTTGATGGGCATCAGTCTACCATCATTGATCCAGTCAATAATAAAACATTTAAAGTAAAAAACTTTAATGATGTTGAGCGCAACGTCATTGGTTTGTTTGTTGAATGGGAAGGGCAGGTTGCTGAGTTGACAAAGCTACAATTTGGAACACGTTTTAATCAAGTGAAAAGTAATGCAGGAACTGTTTATCATTCGATGGCAGGAATGATGGCGGCGATTAAAACATTACAAAATAGATTTAATGATGCAAATAAAAATCAAACAGATAACAATGTGGATGCAGTATTAAAGTTAAGCCATGGTTTTTCAAAACAATTGTCTATTTCATTGGACGCAGGACTTAAATCACGTGCTCCATCCTATCAGGAACGATATCTGTGGATGCCTCTTCAATCCACAAATGGTTTAGCTGATGGTCATAATTATGTTGGAAATATAACTTTAAAATCTGAAAAAGCAAAAGAACTCGGCGTGGGGTTAAATTGGAAAAATCGTAATAATTACGTAGCACCTCAACTGTTTTACCGAAAAGTTGATGACTTTATTCAAGGAACACCTGCTACTGATGCAGTGGTTAAAATGGTTAGCACCTCAAATGGAGATGCTAATCCATTGCAATGGGATAATGTTAATGCAATATTTTATGGGTTAGATATGGACTGGGGAATGAAATTAAATAGTGACTGGCGGATTGATGGTGTCATCAGTTATGTTCGTGGTGAACGTGATGATATTAGTGATAATTTATACCGTATTGCACCACTCAATGGCACTACCTCAATTCAACGAGTAAAAGCGGGTACAAAAATGGGTGTTGAAGTAGTTGCTTATGCTCAACAAAATAAAGTATCTGTAACGAATGATGAAAAACAATCAGGTGGTTATTCTTATTTTAATTTGTTTGGGTCAACTCATCTAATGAAAAATGTTGAACTTTCAGGAGGAATAGGAAATATTTTTAATAAAGCTTATGCCTCTCATACCGCAGGAACTAACCGAGTTGCTGATTCAGGTGTTGTTTTAGGAAAACGAATTCCAGGTGCTGGACGCAATTATTATCTGACACTATCCTACCAGCTAAAGTAATATGTATGAATTAATATAAGGTAACTCGCAATAAATAAACATCCAACTTGCTTGTACCCAA
>JABHHM010000007.1 GCA_018671575.1 Methylococcales bacterium
AAACGCATCTTTCCGCCAGAACTGCGTTAAAATTCGGCTCAAAATGCTCATTTACACCAGTAAACTGTGCTTTTTCACCAAATTTTGCCTTGTTCTGAAGGAAATCTGCATTCTCGGACAGCCTCCTAGATAAAAAATAGGAGTCTGTTTTGAACAATATAGAATACTCTCAACTACATGAAAAGTCAGTTGATGAACTCATTTCATTGGTCAAACAATTGGACCAACAGCTCTTAACCGTAACGGAAGAAAACCAAGATTTAAATTTGATGCTGGACAATATGTCTGAACACAATGATACGGTGACCGAAGAGTTGATGGAGGATAATGAAGACCTGCAATTAATGATTGAAACAACATCGGAACATGCGGATGCTTTGGCAGAAGATCTTGAACAAAAAAGAATTTTAATTCGGCAGACCTTTGGGCGTTATTTGTCGGATGAAATAGTCAATACATTGCTGGATGATGAAAATGGTTTGAAGCTGGGCGGTAAACGAGAACAAATAACTCTGTTAACGTCTGATATTCGAGGCTTTACGGCATTGTCTGAAATTCAGGAACCTGAAATTGTGGTGAAAATTCTAAATTATTATTTAGATAATATGGAAAAAATCATCACCAAATACAATGGCACCATTGATGAGTTTATGGGGGATGGGATTTTGGTGTTGTTTGGTGCACCAACTCAAAGAGAAGATGACGATAAACGAGCCATTGCTTGTGCGATTGAAATGCAGTTGTGTATGCCAAAAATCAATGAACAAATGAAACAATGGGGTTTGCCAAAGCTAGAAATGGGTATTGGAATTAATACAGGCGACGTTGTCGTCGGCAACATTGGTTCTGAAAATCGCAGTAAATATGGGGTTGTTGGTTCAAGTGTCAACTTAACTTATCGAATAGAGTCCTATACGCTGGGTGGACAAATTTTAATTTCACAATCAACTTATGATGATGTTGCTGAGTGTATTGAGTATTATGATGTAAGAAAGATTACACCCAAAGGTGTGAAAGAGTCCGTATCAATATACAGCGTAAAGTCTATTAAAGATAAATATAACTTACAATTAAATCATGAAACAATCGTTTTGGAAGAGCTGAAAAATAAAATTCCATTGCACTATGTCATTCTTGATGGAAAACAATTGGGAGATGATGTGATCATCGGCGAAATTTCACATTTTTCTGATAAATATGCTTATATATCAGGTGTGACTTCTGATGTTGAGATGCCACAAGTTTATACCAATATAAAAATTGACAGTATGGCAGGCAATGGTCATAAAGACGCGCTGTATGCAAAAGTTATTACACCAGAAAAAGAGCTAATGGGGAATAATACATTTTCTGATACTGGTGTTTTTATTTGTTTTACATCGAATGATGAGGTGGTTAGACAGGTGTTAGGTTAAAATGTCCACTTATTTCTCAGGTGCTTTTGGGGTGCTCTCTTTCATAGCCGATGAAGGGCAATTTCCAGCCGAGCTACAGCCCCCACATTGTCCTGCTTTGGCTGATGAACGTGATTTGACTTGGTAAACTACATAAAGTAGTACACCCATTAATGTGCCAGCTAATAAAATAATATCTAAAATATCTGTTGCACTCATAATACCATATTTCCTATTTTGGTCACTAAATAAGCCAGTCCCCAGGCAAGTGACATTGAAAATACCACAGAAAAAATAGTCCATCCCCATGATTGTGTTTCATGTTTTAATGCCGCAATGGTCGACATGCATGGTATATATAATAGAGTAAAAATCATAAAAGCAACGGCGGCTAATGGTGTTAAAGATTTTGCGAGAGTTTCTCTGAGTCCTGATGAGTTTTCATTGAGGCTTTCGTCTTGCATGTGTAAAACACCAAATGTGGCAACCACGACTTCTTTGGCAACAATGCCTGTTAATAACGCAATGGATGTGTTTAAGTCAAACCCTAAAGGGCTTAGTACGGGTGAAACAAAATTCCCAATTTGCCCGATATATCGCTTGTGTCTGGTTTCAGTTTCTTTTTGAAAAGTCAGTACCTTAATTTTTTGTTGGGCTTCAATACCTTGTTGTGTTTGTAACTGTGTGATTTGTTGATCATAGTCTTGAGACAGTGGCACGTTTCTGGGAAAGGCTTGCAAAAACCAGATGATAATTGTTCCCACTAAAATAACACCACCTATTTTTTTTAGAAATGATATTACTTTTTCACCCATATGAAAGAAAATGGACTTCAATGTGGGTAGTCGATAAGGGGGGAGCTCCATAATTAATGATGATTTATTGGCTCCTTTAATCAAGGTTTTACTCAAAAAAACAGCGACACTTAGAGTAACTGCGATACTGGTTAGGTAGATTAAGAATAAAACAGTGCCAGCAGATTCGGCAAAAAAAGCACCTGAAAAAAGTACAAAAACAGGTAGTCGAGCAGAGCAGGTAATGTAGGGGTTGATTAAAATTGAGACCAGTCGGTCTTTGGGTTGCTCAATGGTTCTGCAAGCCATAATTGCGGGTACGTTACAACCAAAACCAATGACCATTGGGATCAGGCTTTTTCCATGTAAGCCAAAAATATGCATAAAACGATCAACCAAAAAGGCAGACCTGGCAACATATCCAGTTTCACTGAATAGTGCGATAAAAAAGAACAAAATCAGTATGTTGGGTAAGAATACCAGTGTTCCGCCAACACCAGCAATAATACCGTTGACCAACAGGTCACGAAACAACATGTCGGGTAATGCATTTTCAACTAATGCAGAAAATTGCCCAACACTTGCATCAATCCAGTCAACAGGGTATTGCCCTAAGGTAAACGTGGCTTCAAACATGAGCCACATCATAAACATAAAAATAGGCACGCCAAAATAACGATGAAGCAGTATTTTATCAATGAACTGAGTTGTATCCATTTTTTCAGCAGATTGTTTGATTGAAACTGTTTCAAGCATGAGTCCGTTGACAAAACCATAGCGACCATGAGTGAATAAAATGCTGACATCTTCGTCATGTTGTTTATTTATACTGGTTATTTCCAGATTAACTTCTTGTAATAATTGTTGATGATCTCCTTCTGCCTCTAGCACCGCAGAATCACCTTCAAGCAGTTTGATGGCAAGCCATCTGGATTCATCAGCTTGCATTGTATCAGGATGTAACTTTAGCATGAGTGATTGAATTCTTTCGATGGCTAACTCAAGATGTTCATCGTAAGGCACAATGTGTTTTGTCAGTTCAATTGAACTTGAAAAATGGATGATTTTTTCAAGCAGTTGATCTATTCCTTGGCCATTTTTTGCAGATATTTCTACCACTGAAGCATTCAGTATTTCTGCAAATACCTGGTTGTTGACTTTAATACCTTTGTTGTCTGATTCATCAATCATATTCAATGCATAAAGTATGGGTAGACCTGTTTCATATAGCTGTGTTGATAAATATAAATTGGTTTCCAGATTGCATGTGTCCAGAATATTTAAAACAATGTCAGGTTTTTCATCCAGAATAAATTGACGTGTTATTTTTTCTTCAGCAGATTGAGGGTTGATTGAATAAAGCCCTGGTAAGTCAATAAACTGAATTTCTGTATTTTTGAAGCGGATGGTTTGATGGCTGGATGCAACGGTAACACGAGTGTAGTTACCTACCGAATTATGAGTTTTGGTTAGATGATTGAATAAAGTTGTTTTGCCTGTATTGGGATTGCCAACCAGAGCAACCGTAATTATTTTATTTTGGTTTGTCATGATGCTTACCTGCTAGAATGCTGTCTCAAGGGGTGTCGAGGAAAAATGCTCTCAAAATACTCATTTACATTCGTAAGCTGCGCTTTTTCGAGTATTTTATGCCTTGAGTTGATAAAAATTTGCATTCTAGGATAGCCTCCTAGGTTTGGGGTGTAATAAAATGTTGGCCGCTTCATCATTACGCATGGTGACAGTAAGTCCTCGAATAATATAACTTCGTGGGTCGCCCAATAGTGATGTGGCGCTAACAGCGACTTTAGTTCCTGTAATCATGCCCATTTCAGCCAGTCTTTTTCGGGTATTAATATCGCCTTGGATTTGTAATATTTCTCCAGTATCTCCAGGGTTTAAATCGACAATACTGTATTGTCCTGTTTTTTTTAGTTTGATTATGTCTGTTTTTCTGGAGAATTGTTTCTTTTGGCGAGATGATTTTAGATAAATCCAAACACCTGTTAATGCCAAAATAATGAATAATAAGGTGGCTAAGTCCATAAACAAGACGCCTTTAGAACCAAAAAAACGACCACTGTGAATGTCCTGCATGAGTCTTTCGAGTGTAATGCTGTGGCTCAGAAAGTTTTGAGAAATATTTTCTCTAATAGATGAGCTGAGATTGCTGGTCTGTGCCCAAGTGATGTTGTGATCTAAAATTTGATGCCATTGTAAAAAATCTTGATCGGTTGCCAAAAGATTATTTTTATTTCTTAATACAAGAAGATTTTCATAAGTTCCAATGGCTAATACTTTTTTAGGGATGCCGTGAGTTTTATTTAATTGTTCTATGATTTCACCCTGATGGGTGAGTAAAATCAAGCTATTATCTGTGCTAACGGCAATGAATTCGTCAAATAAAATAGCTCCATTTAAATGGGCGGCAGAAATTTTAAGTGGTTTTTCATTAAAATAGAGTTGATGGTTTACTGAAGAAATAAAGCTTGAATTGATACGAAAAGTTTTTATTTCGGGTAATTTTACACCATACCAATTCAACAACCATTTGGATTTGATGGGTTGCTGATTAAGCTCAAGTTCTGCGCTGTGATTAATTAAAATACCCGTAATGGCTAAAAATAAGATGATAATGGATAGCACTAATCCAATCCATTGATGAAGATCATTGACGGATTGTATTAGTTTTTCAGAAGGTTGAGTTGTACTCATGATTCATGCATTACCATTGGAAATTTTGAATATAAGTATACAGTAAAAGACCTCTTCTTTACAAGGATGGAATTGATAATCATTCTCAATAGGCGTTTTATTATAAAGGGTCTGTCGATATTTTAAAAATGCTTGGATTGAATAATGGTGAGTTCTTTTTTATTTAAAAATGTATTTGCACGATTTTCTAAAGAGGGAATGTTTGATTGTTTGAACAATCGTGTTGTATCAATAAATTTTGTCATGATGGTTCGTAAATTCATGGCAATAGGAAGTTCGTTGAGAAGTTTGATGTTTTTTATCAGAGACAAATAAGCTTCATCTCTGGCATCTGCTGATTCTTTTTCGTCATTGGCAACCTGAAATAATAGCCACAATACTTTTTCATTGGGAAATGCTGCGCTGAGGTGAGACATTGCCGTTGCTCTGAGGAGTATGTCTTCTTGAGTTTTTAGGATGTTTTTTACGATACTCAATAACATGTCTGTTTTGTGAATGGTTAAGGGAAAGCCTACTTGTGGACTGTCGTCAATGGTAAACATGACAGACATAACCATGTCCATATCATTTTGTTGCAAAGGGCCACTTTGTAAAAGGGCAATAATTTTCTTCTCTATATCTTCTTTTTTTTGATAAAATTTATATCTGTTGCGGGAGTTTTGCCTGTAATCATTCAGTAATAATTCAATATCAGATAAGCTTATGTCACTCAAAAGATTTCCTCTTCATTTGTTTAATCTAAAATAGATTATAACACATGGGTTTTGTTTTGAATGTTATTGCTTATTGAATGGAGTTGTTTTGAAAATATAAAATGTTTTTGTTGCAAGTGTTTCATTTTTTGTGTTTTGATTGAATCATTATTAGACAATTGAATGATTGTGGTTTTAGGGTTGATAATTTAATTTAAGGAGTTGTAATAATGAATAAGATTTTTCCAAAAAATGAACATAATATTGAACGAATTGTTAGAGTATTGGCTGGTATTGGAATATTGAGCCTTGTTTTTATTGGGCCTCAAACGCTTTGGGGGTTGGTTGGTATTGTGCCTATATTTACAGGATTGGTGGGGAGTTGCCCAATGTATACATTACTTGGAATCAACACTTGTCCGATAAGCACAAAAGAAGATTAGGAACGGGAAGTTGTTTCGTGCCCATTCCTTAGCGTTTAATACTATCGACTAATGCACTGCTGGTCGCTCTGAGTCTTTGGCTCATGAGTCGGCCAATTTTTAGCAGTAATTTGCCCCAAATAACGGGGTCATGCTGTGACATTTCATCCATCTCTTCTTGAGAAATAAATAAGATCACAGAATCTTTAATGGCTACAGCGGAGGCAGAACGACGCTGACCATCAATTAGAGCCATTTCACCCAGAGTTTTATTTTTTGTAACGGTAGTTAAGGCTTGTTTTTTATTGTTAACTTCTTTAAATATTTTAACTGAACCTCGTAAAACGAGCCCCATAAAAATGTCTTTATCCCCCTCACTAAATACAAGATGCCCACTTTTGATTTTGTAACAAGTCATATAGCTGGCAAGACTCAATATCTCTGTCCACTCCATGGTGTTTGCCCATGCAGTGTCGTCAAGCCGACTTGCTCGTTCAGCAGTACTGATATCAATTAATTCAAATGTATCTTTGTAAATCATGATTTAAGTTTCAGATTTAGGTTGTAAAATAAAGGCCAATACCGAGCCAGGTTAAAAGTAATAACAACCATGGTAGCCAATGCTGTTTTGTCGGGGTTTTGCATTCCACAGTGGTAGACGTGTTTTGTGTGGATTGGAGTTGTTTCTTACGCTGCCTGTCTTTTTCTCGTGACTTTATTTTTTGCTGTTTTTTATATTGATTAATACCTTTTTGAATGCCTTGGGCAATTAATTTTGTTTGCGCCTTGGTTTGTCCTGCTTGTTGATTGGCTTTGGCAATTTTTTCAGCTTCTATGATCGTTTCTGATGACGTTTGAGGTTGTTTATATTTGCTCATTTGGTTGAGCTTAATGGAATAGAAATAATAAATTCAGAGCCTTCATTTTGTTGGCTGGTAAAGCTGATGTCACCTCCCATTAATCGACATAAATGACGACTAATTGATAAGCCCATACCAGAGCCACCTAAATAAGTGCAAGATGATTCATCGAGTGTTGAGAATGACTGAAAAACCTTGCCTATTTCTGTTTCAGGAATGCCAATTCCTGTGTCTTTGATAGAAAAAAACAGCGTTTGTTCATCATTGTACGAAGCTAAATCAATTTTTCCGCACTGGGTAAATCGGGTCGCGTTGGTGAGTAAATTCATCAAACATTGACTTAATCTAACCTGGTCACAATCAATCATTTTAATGGTTGCGTTATTGATGCAATTAAAACTGTTTTTATTTTCTGACATCAGGGGTTGGCTCATTTCCTTAACGCTTTCAACGATGTCGCTAATGCTGGCCGTGGTTATGATGAGATCCATGTCTCCTGATTCTATTTTAGACAAATCTAAAATATCATTGATTAGCAGTAATAAACGAGTGCCTGCTTTTTTAATGTGGTTTGCATCTGTTTTGTTGTCTGATTGATCTGGTTCGTCTAGTTCTTCAAGTAGTATTTCACTGTAACCAATGATGGCATTGAGTGGCGTTCTTAATTCATGGCTCATTTTTGCGAGGAAAAGTGATTTTTCATGATTTGCTTGAATTGCCTGATCTTTTGCCAGTAGCAGTTCCAGTGTGCGTTCAGAAACTCGTTGTTCTAATTCATCGTGCGATATCATTAGCTGTTGATGATATTTTTCTAGTTGCTGATGAGATTTTTTTGAGTCGAGATGAATGTTAATTCTTGCCAGTAGTTCTTCTGCATTAAATGGTTTAACGATAAAGTCGTTTGCACCTGATTGTAAACCTTGTAAACGTACGTTTGATTCTTCTTGAGCCGTGACAATGATGATTGGAAGTGTCAAGGCCGAATATTCTTGCCTAATGATTTTACAAACCTCAAAGCCATCCATTCCAGGTAAACCCAAATCCAGTAAAATTAGGTCAGGTACTGAAAATTTGAGTATATCGAGTGCCTTTTCACCCGTGGTTGCTTCAATGATCTCAAAATCATTCTTTTGCAAGTATTGAGTGAATAGCATTAAATTGACTATTTCATCATCAATAATAAGGATTGAAGTGTATTCTGTGCTGTCCATTTAAAATTTTTTAAAAGTTATAAAAAGTTATTTAATCATCGTCCTAAGTAACATGTATGTTTTTAGTGACCATCAATTAATTATAGTTGAAATTTTATTTTTATAGGTTAATTGATCAATAAGATTATCGTTGTTCCGATAAAAAATTTTTATATCAGTTTTTTTTTATGCACGGTATAATAAGTTTCGAAACTTTTAATATATTAAATAAGAGATGTATTATTCTGAAAAACACACTGGTTTTTTTAAGATGAACTCTCGCAATGGAAAACTTAATGACAACTGAAGAAAAACAAATCGAAACATTTAAAGAATTAGAGCTTAGTTCACCTATTTTAAAAACACTAGATCAATTGGGTTATGAGAGTCCTACCCCCATACAAGCTCAAATCATTCCTCATATGTTGGCTGGCAGTGATGTTTTAGGCCAAGCACAAACAGGCACGGGTAAAACAGCAGCTTTTGCTTTACCATTACTGAACAAAATCGATATTAATAATAGTAGCCCTCAGGTATTAGTGCTTGCTCCAACACGAGAATTAGCAATTCAAGTTGCAGAATCTTTTCAACAATATGCCTCAAACTTAAAAGGTTTTCATATTTTACCCATCTATGGCGGGCAAGAATATGGCATTCAGTTGCGTCAATTAAAACGAGGGGTGCACATTGTTGTCGGCACACCTGGTCGAGTCATTGATCATTTGAAACGTGGTACATTGAAGCTGGATACTTTGAAATGTTTGGTGTTGGATGAAGCCGATGAAATGTTAAGAATGGGGTTTATTGATGATGTTGAGTGGATTTTAGAGCAGTCACCAGATGACCGACAAATTGCATTATTTTCTGCCACCATGCCTACAGCCATCAAAAAAATATCAAAAAAATATCTTCATAATCCAGAAGAAATCACCATTAAATTGAGGACTACCACGGCTGAAACAATACGGCAACGGTTTTGGTTGGTGAGTGGAGTACATAAACTGGATGCCTTGACACGTATTCTTGAAGTCGAACATTTTAAAAGTATCATCGTATTTGTTCGGACCAAAATTGCCACAGTTGAATTGGCAGAAAAATTAGAAGCCAGAGGTTATATTTCTGAGGCATTAAATGGTGATATTATCCAGAAACAACGAGAGCACATCATCGAAAAATTAAAGGCGGGTAAAGTCGATATTTTGGTTGCAACGGATGTCGCCGCCAGAGGATTGGATGTTGATAATATCAGTCATGTTATTAACTATGATATTCCTCATGATACCGAATCTTATGTTCATCGTATCGGCAGAACAGGGCGAGCAGGTAAGTCGGGAGATGCTATTTTATTTGTTGCCCCCAGAGAAAAAAGATTGTTATATGCGATAGAAAGAGCAACAAAACAAAAAATTGAAGTCATGGAGTTGCCATCAACAGAACTGATTAATGAAAAACGTATTAAACGCTTTACTCAAGATATTTCAGATACCTTGGCAAATGATAATTTACAATTTTTTTATAAGCTACTAGAGCAATATCAGGAAGAAAATAATGTGGCTGCATTGGACATTGCAGCAGCGTTGGCCAAACTTGTTCAAGGTGATAAACCACTGCTATTGAAAAAGTCCGAAAAAATTAAACCTGCCAGAGATAAAGGATCAAAATCAGAAAAATTTCCAAAAGATAGAAAAGACAGAAAAACTAGAGGCAATGATGCCAAGCTTGAAGAGGGAATGGAACGATTTCGTATTGAAGTTGGTCATGATCATGACGTTAAGCCGGGTCATATTGTGGGTGCAATTGCCAATGAAGCGGATATTGACAATCAACACATCGGTAAAATAAAAATTTATGATGACCACAGTACGGTTGACCTTCCAGAAGGTATGCCAAAAGAAGTTTTTAATTTATTGAAAAAAGTTTGGATATTTAATCAGCAATTAAAGATATCTCGATTGGATGACGGTGATAATGTTTATAAGAAAAAGAAGAAGAAAAAACGTCATTCTAAAAATAAAGGAAACCATGAAAAAGAGTCATAAATACGGGGTTAAATTCTCCATTATAGTTTTGTTTTGTAGTGTTATAAATAGCCATTTTGTGTTTGCAGACCATCATTCGGTATTTCACTCAACAGCGCTGATAGATGTTCGAGTTGCCCATACCGATGAGCAAAAAAGCTGGTTAAAAGGTGGTTTTGGTAAGACTCGTTTTGGTAATGGTGAACCCCAAACCATTGGGCGATTAGCAGAAGTGGCTTTATTAAGTTCTTATGCTTTTGATGCTGGTTTTAAGGGGGATCTTTATTTAAAACATGATTCAGAACAAAAAAACGAAGTCGATGTTGTTGAAGGGTTCATCAGTTTTCGAAGCAATCTAAATGAAAATATTCGTTATAAAATTCGTGCGGGTATTTTTTTTCCTCCTTTTTCTTTAGAAAATCGTTCACAAGGCTGGTTGCCGACAGCGAGTATTACTCCATCGGCAATTAATGGCTGGATTGGCGATGAATTAAAAACCATGGGTGGGGAAATGAGTCTGAGTTATGAAGCTGAAAATAGTCGGTTAGGCATTATAGGTGCTTTGTTTGCCCATAATGATCCAGTCGGTAGTTTGTTGGTTTGGAGAGGCTGGACGTTTGGTGACCGTAAGACGGGCTGGAATGATCAGGTTGTATTGCCAGAAATTCCATCTATTCAAGCCACAGGAAGCTTTAAAAATCAAGCGCATTGGGTTGAGCCGTTTACAGAAATTGATGATAAAATCGGTTTTTACAGTGGATTAAGCTGGAGTAATTTAGACAATATTTCAACTCATTTATATTATTATGATAACCGAGCAGATCAACTAAAATTCGATGGTTTTCAGTATGCATGGGCAACTCATTTCATCAGTGCTGATCTAAAAATATTATTTCATGGAGGCATAGAGCTACTTACTCAATACATGTCGGGTAACACCCAAATGGGTGGAAAAGCGGTTGATGTAGATTTTGAATCCTATTATTTATTATTAAATAAAGAATTTGAACAAATAACAGTTACCATGCGATACGATTATTTTAGTCTAAAGGATAAAGATCTGTTGGTGGCTGATGATGATAACAATGAAAATGGTAATGCCTGGACTGTGGCAATGAAATATGATTTGGCCAAAAATCACAGTTTTTTGCTAGAAGCCATGACCATTTCCAGTGACCGAAACGCCCAAGCTTATTTTTTAAAACCAAAACATACTTCTGAAGTAAGGTTACAGGGTAGTTTACGGTTGTTTTTTTAGAATAAATTCAGTGCGATATAACTTCCCAGAGTCACTCCGTGCTTTCTCGGACAGCCTCCTAGCCTGTTCTGGTCGGGTAATGATTCGATAAATAATGGTAGAATTAATTGATTTTTTACTAACGCTATTTAAAATAAGTTCCCACTAACCTTAGGCAACTCGCAACAAATAAACTACCCATCTTACTTGCTCTTTTGTTTGTCTTCTTTGCCACAAAAATAGTTATGTAGAACGACTACACGCCTATTTTTATAACAAAAAAGACAAACAAAATTTCTGCGCAATATGGG
>JABHHM010000233.1 GCA_018671575.1 Methylococcales bacterium
ATAAACTACCCATCTTACTGGCCTTTTTGTCCGTCTCCTTTACCACAAAAACAGTTGAGTAGAATGACTACACGCCTATTTTTATGGCAAAGAAGACGAACAAAAATTCTGCGCAATATGGGTAGTTTATTTATTGCGTGTTACCTAAAAACTCTCTCAATAGATGTTTAATCTGCTCCAGTCCTTGATTAACATTTTGAGTAATCATTTCCATGGTTAACTCTTCATTAGACAAGCCTGCCCCCCAATTAGCAACAATAGAGCAAGAAGCGTAATCTAATTCTTGCTCTCTTGCCAGAGAGGCTTCAGGCATACCTGTCATACCGACCAAATCACATCCATCCTGTTGCATTCGTTTGATTTCTGCGGCTGTTTCCAGTCGTGGTCCTTGTGTTGCGCCATAAGTGCCAAAATCAAGATGAGCTATTTTTTGAGTTTGGCAACATTTAATTATTTTGTCACGTAATGTTGTTGAATAAGGCGTGGTGAAATCAATGTGAGTGACATGAGTTAGTTCGGATTCAAAAAAGGTATGGGATCGTCCATAGGTATAGTCAATGATTTGATTGGGGATGACTAAAGTGCCTGGTCCCATTTTAGGGTGAATGCCTCCGACAGCCGCTACCGCAATGATCTGTTGAACACCTGCTTGTTTTAAAGCCCAAATATTGGCTCGATAATTTACTTTATGTGGAGGAATGGTGTGGTTTTCTCCATGACGAGGTAAAAATATAATGTCTTTTTTGTTATATTGGCCAAATATTAATTCCGCTGATGGTGATCCAAATGGGGTATCAAAAGCTTGTTTTTTTATAATATTAAGATTATCAATTGAAGTGAGCCCTGTGCCACCGATAATTGCTGTTTTATTCATGATTACTCCATAATATTATTGTTTTGATGTCGAAAAAAATAGAGAATCCAAAGGCATCTATTGATCTCATCATTAATTCGTCTAATAATACCAAGTATTCAAAAAATATTTCAAGTCTTTCTAAAATCATATCAAATAAGTAGGCCATTACATGAGTACAGAAAATATTAAATCCGTTTTAATAGAAGATAGATTGTTTCAACCTGACCAAAAATTTACTGAAAATTCAAATTTCACATCACCCGCTAAACTAGATGAGTTATTTGATGCGGCAGCCAATGACCACACACAATTTTGGGCCGATATTGCTCAACAAGAAATTTCATGGAACAAACCATTTACAGAAATTTTGAATGACAGTCAGGCTCCTTTTTTCAAATGGTTTGCTGATGGTCTTCTCAATGTTTCTTACAACTGCATCGATCGTCATTTAAAAGATCGTGGAGATAAGGTTGCCATTCAATTTGAAGGTGAAAAAGGTGATACACGGCAGATAACCTATCAAAATTTGCACGATGAAGTGTGTGTGTTTGCCAATGCATTGAAGCAATACAATATAGCAAAAGGTGATCGTGTTGTTATTTATATGCCAATGATTCCCGAAGCCGTGATTGCCATGCAAGCTTGTGCCAGAATTGGGGCAATCCATTCAGTTGTATTTGGTGGTTTTTCTGCAGAATCATTAAAAGATAGAATCGAAGATGCAGGTGCTAAAATGTTAATTACCGCTGATGGTGGGCATCGTGGTGGTAAAATAATTCCATTAAAAGAGGCTGCCGATCAGGCCGTGAATAATGGTTGTTCGACCATAGAAAAAGTCATCGTTTTTCAGCGAACTCAGCATGATATAACCATGCAAGAGGGAAGAGATGTATGGTGGCATGATGCGGTTAATGGTCAATCTAACGAATGTACACCAGAATGGATTGATTCAGAACATCCTTTGTTTCTACTTTATACTTCTGGTTCAACGGGAAAACCTAAAGGCATTCAGCATTCAAGTGGTGGTTTTTTATTGGGTTCAATCGTCACCATGAAATGGGTGTTTGATATTAATTCAAATGATGTTTTTTGGTGTACTGCCGATGTTGGTTGGATTACGGGTCATACATATGTTGCTTATGGCCCATTAGCCACAGGTGGTACTATGCTGGTTTATGAAGGTGTGCCGACAGTACCTGATGCAGGACGTTTTTGGAAAATTTGTGAAGATCACAAAGTCAGTATATTTTATACCGCTCCAACAGCCATTCGTGCATTAATGAAAGTGGGTGAAAAGTTTCCGAATCAATATGACCTGTCCAGCTTACGATTACTGGGAACAGTGGGAGAGCCCATCAATCCTGAGGCATGGATTTGGTATCACAAAAATATAGGCAAGGAAAAATGTCCTATTGTCGATACCTGGTGGCAAACCGAAACAGGGGCTCATATGATTGCTCCAATTCCTAGTGTGACAGCAACAAAGCCTGGTTCATGTACGAAAGCATTGCCTGGTATTGATGCAGATGTTGTGGATCAAGAGGGCAATAGTATTACAGAAGCTGATCAGGGCGGTTATCTGGTGATCAAAAAACCTTGGCCTTCAATGTTAAGAACCATTTGGGGGGATGATCAACGTTATAAAGAGACTTATTGGAACATGTTTGGTGGCCAATATTATTTGGCAGGTGACAGTGCCAGAAAAGATAAAGATGGTTATTTTTGGATTATGGGGCGTATTGATGACGTACTCAATGTTTCGGGGCATCGTTTGGGAACAATGGAGGTAGAATCTGCATTGGTGGCAAATCCTAAAGTTGCAGAAGCGGCTGTTGTTGGTCGGCCTGATGATATCAAAGGGGAAGCTATTTTTGCTTTTGTTGTGTTAAAAGGTGATCGCCCTGCAGGAGGTGTCGATGATGAGTTGACCGCTGAACTCAGAAAATGGGTTGCACAACAAATTGGTCCTATCGCAAAGCCAGATGATATTCGTTATGCCGATAATTTACCCAAAACACGATCAGGTAAAATTATGCGACGCTTACTTCGAGTGATTGCCAAAGGTGAAGAAATAACTCAAGATACATCAACTTTGGAAGATGAGTCAATATTGGCTCAATTGCAAGGGCATCAGTGATTTACGGGCTGAGACGGGGTTAGGGAATGCGGGACAAATAAGGGAATTCGCAATAAATAAACATCCAATTTGCTGGTACCCAACGGGCATAGCAATTTTTTTGCCACCTTTTTTGTTGCAAAAATAGTTGTGTGGTTCGATTATACGCCTATTGTTGCGCCTCAAAGGCAAACAAAAATCCTGCGTAATTTGGACATTTATTTATTGTGAGTTGCCTTAATTCAGCTTTATGAATTGAGGCGGGGTTATTCGTCTCACTTTGTTGTTCCTTGAAATGCCAAAATGAAGTTGTATACTTTTAATGTATTTCGATAAAACAGGTATAAACTTATGGAAGCACTAAAATTTGAAACATCGGCAGACTTGGATGAAGCCTTGGCCTATGATGAGCGGTTGGAATTGATCAATGGTGTCATTATCAAACGCCCATTACCTAGGAGCCGTCACGGAAAAGCGCAAGGAGAGGTTTTTGGAGAACTCAGACCTTATAACCGAAAAAAAAGTAGTGATAATGATGAGGGCTGGTTTTTTTTTACCGAAATTGATGTTCAATACAATGAATTTCAACGTCCTACCCATGATGTCGCTGGCTGGAAAAAATCCAGATTACCCATATTGCCAGATAAAACCATCATGACCCCTCCTGATTGGGTCTGTGAAATTGTTTCAAAAGGTCATGAAGATAAAGATACCGTTGATAATTTTATTACTCTGCAAAAATATCAAGTTCCTTTCTATTGGGTTATCTGGCCAGAAAAACAAGTGTTGATTGCTTATGAACTCATCAAAAATAAATATTCTGCCATTGAAACCATCCAAGGTGGTGGCAAATACAAGATAAGACCTTTTGATGAAATCGAGTTTGATCTGGATTATGTGTTCGGGAATAAGTAAATTTAAGTTTTTTAAAATATAGGTGTTTTTATTTCTACCATGAAGGGCATAAAGGCATCGAAGCTTTTTCTTCATTGTCTTCAGTGCTTCATGGTTAAAAAATTAGGGTAATTATGTTGATGGGCAGGTAGTTGCCACTAGTACTCCATCCATGATCTTTTGTCGGGTGTTTTTTGTCTCGTGTTAATCTATAATTATTTGTGACTGAAATATTACCCGACAAAACAAGATGGTCGAAGTACTAGGAGGCTGTCCGAAAACGCATCTTTCCGCCAGAACTGCGTTAAAATTCGGCTCAAAATGCTCATTTACACCAGTAAACTGTGCTTTTTC
>JABHHM010000006.1 GCA_018671575.1 Methylococcales bacterium
CAATATTGTCCAAGTTATTTAATTTTCATCCCTAACCTAAAAGTTGAAAATAATAATCCCAATTGAATGCTTCACCAGGATCTGTTTTTCTATCTGGTGCAATATCTTGATGACCAACAATCCGATGACGGGTAATTTCTGGATAACAGGTCATTAAAGCGTTGGTTATCGCCACAAGCTGTTGATACTGAATCTCTTCATAAGGAATTAAATCAGTCCCCTCCAACTCAATCCCTATTGAGAAATTATTACAGTTTGAACGACTATCAAAACTTGAATCACCCGCATGCCAAGCTCTTTTATCGAAAGCCACAAACTGAATAACTTCACCCGTTCTTTTAATCAACACATGGGCAGAAACAGTTAATTTTTCAAGTGGCTTGAAAGATACGTGAGCCGAACAGTCAAGTTGATTGGTAAATAGATTCTCAATTTCTGAACCGCCAAATACTCCCGAAGGTAAACTGATATTATGAATAACCAACAAACTAATTTCAGTATATTTAGGCCGATTATTACAATTGGGAGAAGCAATAAAATCAACATTTATCAGTTGATGGTTTTGTATTGAAAAAGTCATTGTTCTACATCAAATAATTTATTTTGTGAACATTAGCCCTATTGGCAAAGCAATATAATATTTCAAAAACATCAGACAGAAAACTTAAGCGATATTTCATTAAATGGTCTATATAAACAGTATAGGTAATCATTTTTCATGAAAATTAATAAAGAGCCAACAATTAAATGTCGTTTCCTAATCCCATCAAAAATTTGATTAGCAGCTTAAGTTGTCGCATATTATTTGGAATATTAATATTACACGCAGTCTTAATGCCATTACTCATTTACACTGTCATTGATTATTCTAGTCAAAGTGGAGATCAGATAACCAGTGCATCCATCCGTCATTTAAATCAAATTATATCAGAAACATTAAGAGACGAGGCATTTTCGCCCAATAAAATTAATTTGATCAAAAAAATCCAGCAAAATGAGTCTATTTTATTTATCAATGTTACAGATTTGAAAGGTAACAATGTATTCTTTGCTGGAGCTGATCAATATAAAAACAATCAAACTTCAAATAAAAACGTTAAAGCCACGACTATACCCTGGATTGATCATTACAATCAGGTCAATGGACAGATCACCTGGGCATACGACCTACGCATACTCAATCAATTCAGCAAAAAATCTAACACGTACACCATCATGTTGCTTATTTTCTATATTTCGATGGCTTTCTTGTTCTCATTTTTTCTTAAAAAAACGTTAGTCGATCCTCTGGGATATTTACGTGAAGCATCACATAAAGTTGCATCAGGTGATATGAATGTTGACTTAAACGTCAATAGTAGCTTATCCGAAGTCATGGGACTTGCATCTGACCTTGACAAAATGAGAGAAGAACTGGTTGATCAAGCGGCCGCATTAAAATTTGAAGCATTACATGATGCACTCACAGGGTTATCCAACCGAGGTGCAACTGAAGAAGTATTAGAAAGAGAAAATGCTCGGGCATTAAGGAGCAATCATCGCTATACCGTTGTTCTTTTTGATCTTGACCACTTCAAACAAGTCAATGACAATTATGGACATGCCGCAGGAGATACTGTTTTAGTCGCCGTTGCCAGCATGGCAAAACAAGTATTTAGAGAAGGCGATTTGGTTGGTCGTTGGGGCGGCGAAGAATTTTTATGCGTACTCCCCGAAACCTTATGCGATGACGCCATGCTTGTGACTGAACGCTTACGTAAAATGGTCTGCGAAACACCAATTCCAATTGAGGGTAGAGATTTGAGTGTCAGTATCAGCATTGGAGTCGCCACCTTTGACTCATCCTGTAATCATTTTGATGATTTGGTCAAATTGGCCGATGCAAGAATGTATGAAGCCAAAAGAACAGGAAGAAATAAAGTGATTGGTCATGGTGGATCCAATTTGACTGATTCATTAGCCGACCAAATTGAAACAGCCTTGAAAGAGTCTAAAATAACCGTTAAGTTTGAACCCATTTATAATTTAAAAGACCATGAAATAGTGGCTGAAATTGCCTGCCCCATCATCACCACCAAAGAAAGTGATGAAGTTATTAATGCTCATTTTAGAGAATCAGCAACTCAATTAAAACTCATTCATCAAATTGACTATGCGATTGTCAAAGAAACCATCGTTAGATGCATAGAAACTAACCAATCTCGCACCAACAATATTATTCATTTTGTAAAAATTTCAATGGAATTAGTCCAACAAGCAAAAATGATCGATGAATTAATACTCTTTGCAAAACAACAGTGCGAAGCTTGCTCTACAATGAACAATATGGAATTACCCATTGTCTTTGAAATTGCAGAAAATGAATTATTAGGTAACTCCAATCAGGTCACTCAGGTTTTACAACCATTTTTAGATTTTGGCATTCAACTTGCCATCAGCGACTTTGGCAAAGGCAATGCCTCTTTTGAATATTTAGCCAATTTACCCATTACTTATCTGAACGTTGACAAAAACCTTGTCAGTCAATCAGACAATGACGAACAAACATTATCAATCTGCAAGGGAATACAAAATATTGTCAATGATCTCAACATCATTTCTATTGCCAAAAATATTGATAATAAAGAAACACTGAATAAATTAAAAATAATCGGTGTTAATTGGGTTCATGGATCATGTGATATTGATAAGGGAAATGCGTGAAAAGACTGGATGAATATTGGTATCACCATAACATGGTATCAATACTGTTATTTCCATTGTCTTTAGTATTTCTAACTATCGTTAAAATCAGACATTTTTTATACCGAATTGGCATCCTCAAATCAATCAAAACAGAACGACCTATCATCGTCATTGGTAATATCAATGTGGGTGGTACAGGTAAAACACCTTTGGTCATCTGGCTGGTCAATTTTTTCAAAAAACAAGGATTTAAACCAGGCATCATCAGCCGTGGTTATGGTGGCAATTCTGTTTATTGGCCTCGAATTGTCAATGCTGACAGCGACCCTGAAACAATTGGCGATGAACCCATGATATTATTTAATCGATGTCAGTGTCCTGTCGTTGTTGGTCCTGATCGTATTGCAGACATTGCCGAACTCATTAATTTAAAGCAGTGTGACGTTATTTTGTCTGATGATGGTTTACAGCATTACCGTATGGCTAGAGACATTGAAATTTCTGTGATTGATGGAAAACGCAGATTCGGCAATCAATTATGCCTCCCAGCAGGACCTCTACGAGAGCCAGTTTCACGATTAAAAACAGTGGATTTTTTAGTCACCAACGGTGAAGCAAAAAACAATGAGTTTAAAATGGAAGTCATTGCAAAAATAGTCGTTCAACTTAATAACAATAATATCAACAAAAAACTGGATGATTTTAAAGGTTTAACGGTTCATGCCGTAGCAGGTATTGGCAATCCTGATCGTTTTTTTAATTTACTGAAAAAACATCAGCTAACAATCATCAAACACGTCTATCCTGATCATCATCAATTTAAACCCGTTGACATAGAGTTTTCTGATGATTTTCCTGTTATCATGACTGAAAAAGACGCTGTCAAATGCCAAAAATTCAGTGCTGAATATCATTGGTATTTATCAGTTGAAGCAAATATTGAGATTGCTTTTGAAGAGCAACTAACCCAACAGATAAAAGAGAAGCAATGGATAAAAAATTATTAGAAATTTTAGTCTGCCCTAAATGCAAAGGGGCATTAATTCATGACAAAAAACAAAATGAATTAATTTGTAAATTTGACCAACTTGCATATTTTATCAAAGATGGCATCCCTGTGATGCTTGAGCAAGAAGCCAGAGTTATGAAAGCCAGTGAACTAGAATAGGTAACAATCATGACACCAAACAACATCCCATTCAAAGTCGTCATTCCATCTAGGTTTGATTCCAGTCGATTACCTGGAAAGCCTTTGCTACCCATTGCTGGCAAACCGATGATTCAACACGTGGTTGAACGCGCCCAACAGTGTGGAGCCAGTGAAACCATCGTGGCAACAGATGACCAACGCATCTTTGATGTTGTACAAAATTTGGGTTATCAAGTTCTCATGACATCTGCCGAACACACCTCGGGAACAGACAGACTGGCAGAAGTCGTTAAAAAAATGAACTGGGAGGATGACAGTATTGTAATCAACCTGCAAGGTGATGAACCCTTAATCCCAGTCGTCTTGTTATCTCAAGTAGCGAATGACCTATCACAACATACCAAAGCCAGAGTCGCCACTTTACAAACCAGAATTACTGAAGCATCAGACCTGTTTGATCCCAATGTTGTAAAACTGGTGACCGACGCAGATGGCTATGCTCTCTATTTTAGTCGAGCCCCGATTCCCTGGCATCGACAAGAATTTTCAACACTGGAAAACCCAACGCTACCCAATGATCTCAAGTATTTTCGACACATCGGTATCTATGGCTATCGAGCCAGCTTCCTAAAACAATACGTCAACTGGAAACCCTCGACCATCGAAACAACAGAATCATTAGAACAACTGAGGGTTTTACATTATGGTGATAAAATTCATGTTTCTGAAGCCAGCGAGATGCCAGGACATGGCGTTGATACCCAAGAAGATTTAGAAAGAGTTGAAAAAATCATGATCACTTCAGGTACTTTAAATTCTGAGACTGAATGAGAAAAGTTATTAAATCTTTTTTGTTCGTTTGTCTGGTTGCAATAGCATTACTGATTGGCTCATATACGGCACTCCCCTATCTTGTTAAATCATCCAGTCATTTGATTGCCAATCAGCTACAACTTGATTCACTCACAATCAAAGATATCACACATCCCACAGCAACTGACTTCAAAATCACCTTTGCAGCCAGTAAACAACCTGTCAAACTGGAACACGTCAGTATTTCACTGAACTATCAACTCAAGCAATTATTAAAAGGAAAAATAAATAGTGCCACGGTCAAACACCTGAAACTCCATTATCAACAAGCCTTAACCCCTGAAAAAACAAGTCAATCAATCACTCCTACTGAAATTTTTCAGATCATTGAAACATTACCACTCCAATTAAATGCTTTACCCATCAATGAAGTTAATTTAATTGGAGAAAATAGCCTTGATTTTAAATTACCCACATCAATGATTAACATTTCAAAACTATATGTTAAATTTTCAAAAACACCATCGACAACTACAGGAAAAATCAATCAGTCTTTGAAAATTATTGACCAACAATTGGGCAAAATAACAGGTGACATTGAATTCTCAACCAAACTATCCAATCATTTGGCAACGGTTACAATCAAGCCAACACAATTTCGATGGATTCCTGCTTTGAAAGAATTAGGTAATAATTTAGTTAAAATTGATTCGAACACAATTAACCTGACAAGCAAGCAAACAAAAAAAGAATTCAAAATAATCAGCCAAGGTAAGCTATCAATTGATCGATCACTCAACAAATCTCAACAAACACGCCTTCATTTAAAACACAATGCAACAGTCTCGATTCCAAACCATTTAAAAACCTGGGAAGAATTACAACAACAAATCAAGTTACACACAGACAATCACGTCAAATTAGATGAACAAGACCCTCGAACTCAAATTAAAGGTGATATTTCGAGCCAACTAAAATTAGCTGACGGAAAACTGTTATTTAACCTTAAAACCAGTCATTTGAATGTCTCTATGGATAAAATACTTCTTAAAACACTGAAGTCTCTTGACGAACAAATACCTTTAGCAAAAAACAAACAAACATGGCGTGATTTAATTCAACAAAAAACTCAGCTAAAAGTTTCAAAAAAGCTACTCATAGAACACCTATCTTTAGGTAAAATCAATCTCAACATTAAAGCTGAGTTGAGCAGTTCGCCTGCTCAAATGAAACTTATGCCCTTGCGGTATAAAGCTGAGTTGAGTAGCTCGCCTGCTCAAATGAAACTTATGCCCTTGCGGTACAAATCGGAAAAATCAAACCAACACAACTGGATAGCAAAACCCAATATTAGTCTTTTTTGGGCTGGTCACATCAAGCAATTCAGTCAATTAATTAAAAACCGCTTTGAACCACTCAAACAACACTTAAACAACCAGCTATTTATGGACTTGTTGGTCAACAATGAAACTTTAGGTCAGATATCCTGTCAAATAAACTTATCATCAACGATTAATTACCCTGAACTGAGCCTGTCTATCATGCCTGATAATAATTTTCAGTGGATTGCCAATACAACACAGCTCAAACAAGCCATTAAACTTCCTGTTGAAGTTCAGTCATGGTTACAAAACCCCATTCAATTAAAACCAACAAAAGGCACCATTAAAGTCTCATTAGGTGATGATAAAATCAAATTACGACATAAAGGTGCAATCAAATTATCGAGTAAAACAGCCAAGAACAAACAATTTTTCAATATAAACGTAGCCAATATTCATGCCAAACTTATACCTCAAGAGCATAAGTCTCGTTTGAGCAGACCTGCTCCTCAACTCAGCTTTAGCCACAATCAATTAGCAACAGCAAAAGCCCAAATAAAAGTTTTGTCTAAATTAAATTCAGGTTCTATAAAACTACCCATACAATTTAAAACCATAAAAACAAAAATAGCCTCAAACATTCAATATCACCCTAGCCATATTAATCTCAACATCTCACCAAAAAGCATCGTACAGGTTAAAAACATTACTTATACAGAAAAAAAAATATCCACTAAAATACCCAAAATTAATTTGGAATTTGTTAAAAACAGTCTAATTAAATTCCCTCTAAAAAAATCAGTCAAAGGACAAGTAAAGTTATTCATTAAAACCACACCAATTCAGGCATCTTTAAAGTTAGATCAACAAACAGCACAAATAAATACAGAATCCAACCAACTGACAGTTACCATTAAAAACTTAGATACCTCAGCCAAAGTTAACACACAACTAAATTTAAATAATGTTAATTTTGACTTTCAAAAAACACAATATATTACCTTAAAAGAGATGCAACTTTCATTAAATAACAGCCAACCGTTGCTTTCATCTCCTATCATTAATGGTCACTTTCAATTATCAGATTTAGATTGGAAAAAACAACAGGAAACACCCATCGCAATAACCAATTTAAATGCCGATGGATATTTCCAGCTAAAACAACACAGGGCAACAAGCCGTGTTAACTTGAATCAAAACAACCTCTCACTTGGGAGCATTGATGCTCAATATCATTTAAAAAATAAACAAGGTAATATCCTGTTAGATTTATTCAATGATTTTTCAACCAGTCAATTATCCCATAAAGTGGAGGGTCTTAAAGAACTCGCTGAAATAGACCAGGGAAAAATCAAACTGTCGGGAAAAATCAACTTAAATAAAAATGGAGTAAAACCTGATAACTTAACATTATCGTTAAATGATCTTAGTGGCCAAGTGAAAGCAATGGGCTTTAATCAATTGAATACTCAGGTTAAGTTTGAAAAATTTTCACCACTTACCTTAAGCAAGCAACAACTAACCTTAAATAACTTAGGTGACCAATTTAAAATCAATGACTTAATTACCTTTTACCAAGTTAATGATATCAATAAAATCCCCACCTTAACGCTCGACAATTTTAAAGTGTCATTATTAGATGGCCAAATTAAATTACAAAAAGCCAGTATTAATCAGGAAATCAGCGGTAGTTTTCCCATTGAAATACATCAAATTGATGCCACACGCCTTGCTCAATTACTCCAACAGAAAGGTTTATACGTCAAAGGCAAACTTAATGGAAAAATTCCGCTAAAATTAATAAAAAAACAAAGCGTCATAGATAATGGTTCAATTATCAGTAAGAATGGTATATTAATTTATAATGCGCCCGACTCAATGCAACAAACATTAAGCCAAAACCCACTCACTCAAATTGTAGTCGATGCGTTAAAGAATTATCATTACACGACATTAGAAGCTAAAATCAATAAAAAACCAGGCGAGAAAGTTAAAATCACAACCGCCTTGAAAGGCATAAACCCTCAACTTTATGATGGAAAAAGACCAATTCATATGAATATCCAGCTTGACGTAGATGACTCAATATTTATTTATGCATTAAAAGATTTTACTGGCAAAGAAACAGCACAAACATTATTACATGTATTTTATCCTCAATTATTTAACCAGGAAAACAAATGAAAAACCACAGATTAGCTTCAATCATACTTATTACTTTAGCAATGGGAGGCTGTACCCCCACTGTTCAAGTCGCATCAGACAAGCCCATCGTCATCAACTTAAATGTCAAAATTGATCATGAAATTAAAGTTAAAGTGGATAAAGAACTGGATCAATTATTGAGTGATAATGATGATTTATTTTAGATAAGGTAACACGCAATAAATAAACTACCCATATTACGCAGAATTTTTGTTCATCTTCTTTGCCATAAAAATAGGCGTGTAGTCGTTCTACTCAACTGTTTTTGTGGTAAAGGAGATGGACAAAAAGGCCAGTAAGATGGGTAGTTTATTTGTTGCGAGTTGCCTAACCCAAACAAATAACACGCAGAATGACAGCCCCCCATTATCAAGGACTATAAAAATGAAATTATTATTGAATTCAACACAAATGTTATGCTTCATATTCGCCATTGTATTCAGCACTCAAACATTAGCATCACCACTGTCTGATGCCAAAAATCAGGGCTTAGTTGGGGAGTTATCCAATGGTTATCTTGCTTCACCCAATGGCAATGCTTCTACAACCATTCAAGCCTTAATCAAACAAACCAATCGTAAACGCAAACAAAAGTATCAAGAAATTTCCAAACGCAATAATATTCCTGTCAGTAAAGTTGAAAAATTAATTGCGGACAAGATTTATAAAAAAGCAGGTTCAGGAGAATGGTTTCAGAAAAATGGTCAGTGGGTAAAAAAGTGAGGATTTTTTAATTTTCACCAGCCCCAAAGTTAAGGTAACTCACAATAAAGAAATACCTAATATTGCGTGTTACTTAACGTTATAATTTCGAGCCAATTAGCTCAATGGGATAACCATCAGGGTCTTCAACAAAAGCAATAATGGTTGTTCCTGCGTTCATCGGTCCTGCATCTCGTAAAATCTTACACCCCTGATCTTTAATAGATGCTACTGTTGTATACACATCGTCAACTTCAATCGCAATATGACCATATCCCGTTCCAATATCATATTGATCTTCATCCCAATTATAAGTTAACTCAATCACTGTATTTTCAGACTCTTTTCCGTAACCTAAAAATGCTAAGGTAAATTTTCCATCAGGATAATCTTTTTGCCTTAATAAAATCATTCCCAGCACTTGAGTATAAAAGCTAATTGATTTTTCAAGATTTCCAACTCTCAACATTGTGTGTAATAGTCGCATAGCCTATTCTCCTAATTTATTTCAAATTCACTTGGATAATCAACTTTGGTTAAAAATAAACCTTCACCACGAGCAGTGACTCCTGCCTTGGTTCTATCTTTGGCATCTAAAACTTGCTGACACCATTGACTATCTTTATCGCCATTACCGATGGCCAACAAAACACCGACAATATTCCTAACCATGTGATGCAAAAAAGCATTGGCAGAAATATCAATAATAATTCGATCACCTTTTCTGCTGACATTGAGCAAATGGATTGTTCTGATAGGTGTGTTAGCTTGGCACGCTACAGCACGAAAGGAGGTAAAATCATGCTCACCCATCAGAGACTGGGCAGCCATGTGCATTTTTTCTGCATCTAATGTTTTAAAATACCATGTTTCACGATGACGATTAATGGCAGAACGAATTTGTCGGTTAAGAATAACATAACGATAAGTTCGTTTTACGGCTGAAAATCTGGCATGAAAATCAGCACTGACAGTTTTTGCCCAAAGCACATTAATATCATCAGGCAAATTGGTATTACTCCCATAAATCCAGGATCGAGCATTTCTTTTAACTTCTGTATCAAAATGAATCACTTGCTCTTCAGCATGTACTCCACTGTCAGTTCGGCCCGCACAAAAGATGCTCACATCTTCATTGGCAACCTGCGAAATCGCTTGTTCAACGGCTTGTTGTACCGTTCGACGATTATTCTGAGATTGCCAACCAGAAAAATCAGTACCATCGTATTCAATACCCAAAACCCATCTCATATATTTATTCTCTTATAAACTCAGAAGAACCTTTCAGATTGCTTTGTTTAAAATCACATTTCAAAGCATTAAAAACAAGGTTTTTATCAAGTTTCAAGCCATCCGTCAAGCCAACAAACATCAACTTAAACAATCTCTTTAAAGCAATTCGATGAGTTTGATCAGTTGATTGATATAACCAATCACTCAACATCATAAAAGAGTTAAATGGTTGATCGGCGCTAATTAGTTTAATTGTATTTTTAAAGTGTCCTGAATTACCCATTAAATCCCAATATCTTGCGAATCGAGCCAGTCGTTGCATTTGCCCAAAATCAATCAAACTTGTGGACAAAATATTATAAGGAGCTTCTGGATTATATTTCATTTCATATTCAATCGTATGCCTGACAATGGGTGTTCCTTTTAGCCTTTTTAATAGCCCAACCTGAATTTCATGAGGCTTTAATTTAACCAATTGATCAAAACCTTCGGCAAAACTTTGTAACGATTCGCCAGGCAATCCAACAATTAAATCAACATGCAGATGAACATCAGTTGCGTCACTTAACCATTGAATATTTTCGTGAGTTTTTTGCATATCTTGTTTTCGGCTAACCAATGCCTGAACTTCTGGGTTAAATGTTTGTATACCAATTTCAAATTGCAATGTACCCGAGGGAAATTTTTGAATGATTTGAC
>JABHHM010000005.1 GCA_018671575.1 Methylococcales bacterium
AGCCATTAAAGTCAGTTTGATTCGTGATGCAGAATTTTTTTATTGGTTGGAAGACCATTGTGACGCATTGACTCAATTTGAATTGTCTGCCATCAGTTATTCCATTATGCATTGTGCCAAACTACATGGAATTCAAATTGTATCGGGTAACGATCCCTTTGAAAAAGGCAATGCTCGACCACTGGATTATGGGCATTGGCTGGCGCATAAATTGGAGGATTTGTCTGGTTATAGTATCAGGCATGGAGAGGCGGTTGCCATCGGTATGTTGCTGGATGCTCATTATGCACTAACCATCAATTTACTGGATAAAACAACATTTAATCGAGTGCAGAATTTGCTACAAAATTTTGGTTACATTTTGTGGTATGAAGACTTGAATTTAAAAGATGAGATGGGACGTGTCGCTGTACTCAATGGGTTAAGTGAGTTTCGAGAGCATTTGGGCGGTGAGCTTTCAATTACCTTGCTGACAGGAATTGGGGAAGCAATTGAAGTGCATGAGATAGATGAAGCGTTGATGTTACAAAGTTTGGTTTGGTTGAAAAAGACTTATGAAACTATCCAATAATTGTCATTTAAGTTATTGCACCAATATTCATCCAGGAGAATCATTGGTTGAGGTCTGTGATAATTTGCAACAGCATACCTCAATGATAAAGCAAATGATTTGTCCAGATCATCCTTTTGGTCTAGGACTTAGATTGTCCTTTGCCGCTGTATCTGAGCTGAAAAATCCGCAAAAACTGGCCGAATTTAAAGCATTGTTACAAGCACATGATTTTTATGTTTTCACCATGAATGCCTTTCCTTATGGTACTTTTGGTGAAGGAGTTGTCAAAGAAAACGTTTATTTGCCTGATTGGGCGAGTCATAAACGTGTTGACTATACGATACAAACGGCATCTATTTTATCTCAATTAATGCCCAGTAATTTATCCTTTGCCAGTATTTCCACTTTGCCTGGTGCATATAAAGCAACGATTAAAAATAGTGATGAATTTGCTCAGGTTTTTTCTGAAAATTTGTTGTCAGTTATACAGTTTTTGATTGAGTTGAAATATCAAACAGGAAAAGTAATCGCACTGGGGCTTGAACCAGAACCTTGTTGTTTTCTTGAAACCATGGATGAGGTGGTTAATTTTTTCCATGAATTTATTGTCAGCCAGTCCGCCATTTCAAGTTTAGCAAAGCAATTAAAGCTATCTTATGTTGATGCAGAGCTTAATTTACGTCAACATTTGGGGGTTTGTTTGGATTTTTGTCATGCGGCTGTTGAATTTGAAGATCCTGACCACTGTTTGTCAGTTTTATTAAACAATGGAATTTCTATTGTCAAAGCTCAGGTTAGTTCGGGATTGTGCGTCAACCCCAATCATGCAGATTCAGTCAAACAATTGATGATGTTTGATGAGCAGCGATATCTACATCAAGTCATTGAAAAATCAGCTAATAGGTTAAAGCGTTTCAGTGATATTTCAAATGCATTGGCTTATGCCACAATTGACAAAAATAGAGAATGGCGTGTTCACTTTCATGTTCCTGTCTATGATTCACACATTCAGTCACTGGCAACCACGCAAGAATTTGTTATTGAACTGTTAAAAAAACATCAGCAAACACCCTTTACTCAGCATTTTGAAATAGAAACCTATACTTGGAATGTGTTGCCAAAAAATGAACATTCATCGGCAACTCTTTGCCAAAATATTATCAAAGAACTGGATTGGTGTATGAGTCATTTTTCATGAAATTTGTTACGGTATTAAGTCTGGGCAGGGTTTCAAATTTACCGACCATTGGAAGTAATGTGTTGGCTGGTGTTGCTTTGGCTGGGGTAGATCATCTGTCATTTAATATTATGATCATTGTGTTGGCAATGGTTTTAATTTATATGTCTGGCATGTTTTTTAATGATATTTTTGATGTTAAATATGATGCAGAATTTAACCCTAGTCGTCCAATTGTATCAAATCGTGTGAGTTTGACAGAAGCCATATTCTGGGCTTGTTTTATGATGTTAGTGGCCATGGGCTTAATCATTTTTCAGGCATTGAATATGGCTGAAAGCAACCATTTAATTGTGTATGCAGGATTGATTTTATGTGTTTGTGTATTGCTTTATGATGTATGGCATAAGAACAATCCTTTCAGTGCATTAATCATGGGAATGTGTCGTGCATTGGTTTATGTTACCGCTGCTTTTTCTATTGCACCCGTTATTTCAATGGCGTTGATTGTATATTCGACATGTTTATTGAGTTGGGTGCTTGGTTTAACAATGATCGCTAAAAAACAGCAGGTAGTGATTGGCTATGTTGTGCTAATTGGTGTCGTTAATGGCGTTTTGTTGTTCGGTTTAAGTGATGTGTTAGGAGGCATGGTTTCTATCGTTGTCTCTGTCATGGCGGCGGCTGTGCTGTATTGGTTTGTTTTTGGCGTTAAAGGCAATAAATATTGTAATACAGTGACTTTATTGATTGCATCCATTTCATTGCTTGATGCAATGATTATTGTCGCATCAACAGGGGGGATGAATTTAATGGCAATGATGGCTATGGGTTTATTCTTTCTAACGCTTTTTTTACAACGCTTGATTGTAGGTTCGTAAATATGACCATAACTCAGAATATTTTAATAAAAATGATCAATGATCGACTCAAAAATGAGGAATATGAGTGGTTTGATCAAGCCATTAATTTGTTATCGAAGCAACCAACAGAAGCAGAATTTTATCAAACCATGAGTTTGACGGGGAGAAAAATTAGTCATCAGTTGCTGTCATTAACTACTCAGGAACAAGACTTGATTCATCAGACAATTGATGACTGGTTACCTGTTAATTGGTTCATTGATCAGGTGGTGAGATTGTGTTTTTTAAATTGTTTGTCGAGCAGTGAAAAGAGACACAATACATGGGTTGAAACGCTCTGGGCAACGGCTGATAGCAAAGAACTGATTAGTTTTAATCAGGGTTTAATCTTATTTGAAAATGCGGATGTATGGTTGGCAAAATTACAATTGGCTTGTCGATCTAATGTGACCGATATTTTTAGCTCAGTCGCATTAAATAATGCCTATCCTTTTTATTATTTTCCCGATCAAAGTTGGAATCAAATGGTATTGAAAACCATTCACCTGGGTTTACCTTTGGAACAAATATTTGGATTAAAAAAAAGGCTAAATGAAGAACTGACTCGAATGATTGATGATTATATGGATGAACGGAAGTCTGCAAACCGAAGTATCCCTGATGGTGTTGCAGGCCTCAATATTTCATGAAAAAAACCATTGTATGCAATATTGTCGGGTTGACGGCATCTATGATTACAGAGCAGACACCCAATTTGAAAAAATTGGCTGAAGAGGGTTCGATATCAGATATTGAACCTATTCTACCTGCTGTAACTTGCACGGTACAGTCAACTTATTTGACGGGGTTGATGCCACAAGATCATGGTGTAGTGTCTAATGGTTGGTATTTTAGAGAGCTTGATGAGGTTTTTTTTTGGCGACAAAGTAATCGTCTTGTGCAAGGTGAAAAGCTTTGGCAAAGCGCCAAAAAAATCAATCCCCATTTTACCTGTGCCAATTTATTTTGGTGGTACAACATGGCATCTGATTGTGATATTACCGTTACACCAAGACCAATCTATCAGGCCGACGGCATCAAAATTCCTGATGTTTATACAACCCCCATTGATTTGCGCGATCGATTACAAAATGAGTTGGGGCAATTTCCATTGTTTAAATTTTGGGGGCCGATGGCATCCATCGAGTCTTCACAGTGGATTATGGATTGTTATCAAAAAGTTAATGCGCAATATAAAGCTGATTTAAGTTTAATCTATATTCCCCATCTTGACTATCCGTTGCAGCGTTTAGGGACAACTGATCCTGCCATAGAATCTCATATCAAACAGGTTGATCAGTTGTTGTCGCCATTAATGGATGAATATGAAAACAGTGATTGTCATATCATTATTCTGTCAGAATACAGTATTTCCAATATTACTAAGCCACCAATCCAATTAAATCGATTATTCAGAAAAGCAGGGTGGTTGGTGACACGAAATGAACGTGGTGGCGAATTAATTGATACGGCTCAATCAAAAGTTTTTGCCGTTTGTGACCATCAAGTTGCACACATTTACGTCCGTGATCAAAGCATGATTCCAGTGGTGAAGTCGAAAATTCAGGCGCTGCCATTGGTTGATGCTGTTTTGGATGAAGCAGGGAAAAAAGCAATGGGGCTTAATCATGACCGTTCAGGTGAGCTTGTTGCGGTTGCCAATCGGGCTTCATGGTTTAGTTATTATTACTGGTTAACAGATGACCATGCTCCTGATTTTGCAAAAACGGTTGATATTCATCGTAAGCCTGGTTATGACCCTGTTGAATTATTTCTTGATCCTACGCTGAAATTCCCCGCTTTGCATATTGCATGGCGATTGCTGAAGAAAAAGCTAGGGCAACGAACGTTGATGGATTTAATTCCATTGGATGATCGTTTGGTTAAAGGTTCGCACGGTCAGTTATCTGATGGGGTAGGAAATCCCTTGTTTATTTCTTCTGACAATCATTTGTTGACTAAAAATAAAATTCAGGCAACAGAAGTAAAGCAATTAATTTTGAACCATATTTTTCAAGATTAAAGTGGAATGGGGTATTCGTTCTTTATTCAATGATGGCTTGTTGACCTCTCAATACCGAATTTCCTTCAAAGATTTCCATTTGATTGATTGACGTGTTTTTCCAGTCATCTTCATTGATTTGTCCGCTTCTTGAATAAGCGTCGAGGGCATTTTGATAACAAGTTGCATGAATCATGTTGGTTGTTATTTTTTTACTTTGCAACATTAACTGTGCTGTTTTGGGTACGGCTAATGGGTCCGATATGCCCCAGTCAGCACTGGAATCGACAATGATTCTGTCCGAACCATACTGATGCACAATTTCTACCATGCGTTGATTGCCCATTTTGGTATTGGGGTAAATGGTGAAGGCCGTCCAATAACCTCTGTCTAATACCATTTTTACGGTCTCTTCATTGTTATGATCAATCACCACATCTGCGGGAGAGACGCCATGTTCTTCAATGATGTCCATGGTTTTTTCAGTGCCTTTTTTCTTGTCTCGATGAGGTGTATGAACCATGATGGGTAAATTGTATTGTTTGGCCAACTCAATTTGTTCTCTTAAAAATCGTTCTTCTAAATCTGTTTGTTCATCAAAGCCAATTTCACCCACCGCCACGACACCATCTTTGCATAAATATCGGGGTAATATTGCCATGACTTCTTCTGCCAATGCTTGATTGTTGGCTTCTTTGCTATTTAAGCCAATTGCACAGTAATGGCTAATGCCAAATTGTGAGGCTCTAAAACGTTCCCAACCAACCAATGATGAAAAATAATCTATGAAATGACCCACATTGGTTCGTGCTTGACCCATCCAGAAGGCAGGTTCGATCACGGCAACTATGCCTTGTTCTGCCATGCGTTGATAGTCATCGGTTGTGCGTGAACTCATGTGTATGTGGGGGTCTATTATTTTCATGTTATCTTCTTGTGAATGCTAATGGGATTCTATTTAATCCCAAATATTTGTAGTTTTCAATACATCGTCTAATATTTCTCCATAAGATTATAAAAACAAATAATAATGAATGTTTACTCACATTGAGCGGGTATCTAAGAGGAAAAAAGATAAAAAAACTGGAGTTTTTTATTTGATTCTTTAATATGGTTTAAATTCAATCAGATCATCATCATTATGTCAGACAGTCAAATAGATTCAAAATCAACTCCCCATATTGCTGTATTATTACTTAATCTAGGGACTCCAGATGCACCAACGCCCAAAGCCTTAAGAAAATACTTAAGACAGTTTCTGTCTGACCCTAAAGTGATTGAAATTCCAAAACTTATTTGGTGGGTTATTTTAAATTTTATTATTTTAGTCGTACGCCCTAAAAAATCTGCAAAACTCTATCAAAAAATATGGACTCAAGCAGGGTCTCCATTAATGGCGATTAGTCGTCGTCAGCAACAAAAAATCCAGACGGTATTAGATAATGCTTGTCCACAGACTTATCAGGTTGAATTGAGCATGCGATATGGCGAACCATCTATACATAATGGACTTGAAAACATCAAAAAACTAGCCATTCAAAATATACTGGTCTTTCCGCTTTATCCTCAATATTCTGGTAGCAGTACAGGGTCAACCTATACCGCGATTAATCAAGAGCTGGAGAAAAATCGTTTTATTCCAAATATTCAGTTTTTACAATATTATTATCATTTGCCAGAATATATCAATGCCATTGCCAATCAAATCAAGTCGGCACAGCCGATTGAATATTTATTGATTTCATTTCATGGAATACCTCAGTCGTATTGTGATGATGGCGATCCTTATTTTGAACAATGTCAGGCAACGGTTAAATTAATTAGCCAGCAATTAGAGTTGAAAGATGATCAGTGGGAATTGTGTTTTCAGTCTCGTTTTGGTTATAAACCTTGGCTACAGCCGTATCTGGATGAAAGGTTAAAATCTTTGCCCAGTGAAGGTAAAAAAAATGTGCATGTGATTTGTCCTGGGTTTTCAGCGGACTGTTTAGAAACATTAGAAGAAATTGAACAAGAAAATCGACAATATTTTTTACAGGCAGGCGGAGAAAAATATACTTACCTACCTGCTCTAAATGATACTGACGAACATGTGTCAGGGTTGGTTTCTATTATTCAAAAACAAACTCAATGTTGGCTTTGATTTGACAACTAAAATTCCTGTTGCTATCAGTGCTTGTTTGATGGGCGATTCAGTGAGGTATGATGGCAAGCATTCATTTAATCAGTTGATTGATACTGAATTTTCTGAGTATTTTCATTTTGTCAACATTTGTCCTGAAGTTGAAGCAGGGATGACTGTTCCTCGACCACCTATTCAGGTTGTCGAATTTGATCAAATAAGGCAAGTGGTTGGTCGTGAAGATCAATCAATTAATGTCACTCAGCCGATACTCATGGTGGCTGAAAACCGAGCCAGTCATTTTATTGGACTTTGTGGCTATATCTTTAAAAGTCGATCGCCCAGTTGTGGTTTACATGATGTGCCAATTTTTAATGATCAGGGTGATATTGTTGGTCATGGGGCGGGGTTGTTTTCTCAGCGGTTTCTGGAGATGAGAAGTATTCCTCACATTGATGAGCAACAATTAATTGATGCAGATCAACGGGAAAAATTTTTCATGGATGTAAAGCTGTTTTCACAAGGAACTATTTAATTTGCTGTTGTGGTTCACTGGGGACAATGCCTATTTCATCATTGTCACTGAGTTTGGTAAACAACTCAGCGAAATGTTTATTGACCGTTATTTTGACCTTTTCATCTTCTAATATTTTCCATTTTTTGCCTCGTTTTCTTAAAAATGCCAATAAATCTGAGACTGTTTCGGTTGCATTAGGTACGGTTATGGTTTCATGTTGTTTTTTGAAAATATTAACATAATGGACAAAATAAATGATCTTTAAGCTTTTTTGTTCACTGTCTGTGCTTGTTTGACGTTGATGACCTGATTTTTCAATTTTTTCTAAATAGTCATTCCAGTTTTTCTTATAGTTAACACCCAAATCATACAATGTTTGCCAAGAATAGATAGCCGTGTCATGTCCGTCATCAAACAGTATGCGGATGGCATAACTTCCTTGAGGTTCGATTTCGTTGATGTTGACATTTTCTTTGCCTACTACGGGTGATTTTAAAACTTTTGTTTCGGCTGATGTTGAGAAAACGCGTAAATATTCACAGGGAAGTTTAAATTCTTCCCCATCAGAAAATTTAATAATTAATAATTTGGATTTTTGATGTAAATTGATGTCAGTTGGTGTTTTGTTGCTCATGATTTTCCTGATGATTAACATGATGCCTTTTGGGCAAATTAACAAAATATTTTAGAGTCTATTTCGGTTAATATAAAACTGTATTTTTTCCAATACTTTAAAATATGCTAATTATATTATAAATACAAATTAAACTAAACCACGAATAATTAAATGTATGCCTACACTGATGGTCATTAATTCAAATAGCCGTTTAATGAGTCGGTTATCTTTTTTAATGGATAATTTTGCGCCGATGTATCCTCCTGCAAATGATCCTATTAATAAAGCGGGTAGCCAATCCCAGGCAATGCTACCTAAAATACCCAGTGTCATTGCTCCGACACCGTTCCAAAATATGCCAACTAAAACCAGTGTGTAGGCAATGGCTGTTTTATAATCCAGTCCAAACCAGTAAATGAGCCATAAGGTAACAAATAATCCCGTGCCTGATGTTAATGAACCATTTAAAATTCCGATTAAAAATAATATCATTCCTCCCCTGATGTAACCTGATAAATGTCGACTTTTAGGGTGCAGTTGTTGGCCAAAGTCTTTTTTTATCGCAGAAAAAATGCCCAGACTACAGGTTAGAATTCCCAGTGACAGGTTGGCAATGTGGTCGGGGACTTTCAGTATAAAGCTGGCGCCAATAAAAACACCAGGTAATCCTGTCATTAATATGATGCTGGCAAACTTGAAATCAAATGAACTTTGTTTGAGATGGCAAGTGGTCGCGCCAAGCCCTAAAGCAACAGAGGCTACTTTATGAGTCGCTAAAGCAATGCCAAAAGGGAGTCCGAGGATAATTAATGCGGGCAACTGTAATAGGCCTGCTCCACCACCAGCCATTGCAGATAATACGTTGGCAATAAAGGAGATGATTAATAAAATAATTTGTTCTGATAGGTTCATATCAAAGTATTTTTGTCATTTATTTCCAGACTCAATGATTTTTGCTGGTTATTTGCTAAACTTTAATTAATTCGGCTATTTTAAACTATTCCTAAAATAGAATAAAAACAATATTTTTTAAAT
>JABHHM010000004.1 GCA_018671575.1 Methylococcales bacterium
CTCTGTATACTTGCGAATAGTGATTAATAAAATCTCTAATCCAAGAGCTTCTAGTGCCTTCAAAAATCCCATTATTTAGTAATTATCGCTTTTGACTATCTCTTCGTTTAAATTGATTTTTAGGCTTAATCGGCCTCCAGAAAATAATAAATAATATATGGAATGTAATGTTTAAGATTGCCATTCTGTAAAACCAAGGGATCCGTTATATGAAAAGAATTTTAATGAATGCAACACAACAAGAAGAGTTGAGGGTTGCGCTGGTTGATGGTCAAAAACTGTATGATCTTGATATAGAAACTCCAGGACGAGAACAAAAAAAATCAAATATTTATAAAGCCAAAATAACCCGTGTTGAACCTAGTCTTGAAGCTGCATTTATCAATTATGGTGCTGATCGACACGGTTTTTTGCCATTAAAAGAAATAGCAAAAAGTTACCATGAAGAGACTGAAAAAACAGGCAAAAAAGAAATAAAAGAACTGGTTAAAGAAGGCCAGGAGTTGATTGTTCAAATTGAAAAGGAAGAGCGGGGCAATAAAGGTGCTGCTTTAACGACCTATATTAGCTTGGCGGGACGCTATCTGGTATTGATGCCTAACAACCCAAGAGCAGGTGGTGTTTCAAGAAGAATAGAAGGTGAAGATCGAAGTGAGTTAAAAGAAACCATGAAGTCTCTGGTTGTGCCTGAAGGTATGGGATTTATTGTCCGTACAGCAGGTGTTGGTAGAACGGCAGAAGAATTGCAATGGGATATGGATTATTTGGTTGAATTGTGGGAAGCAATTTCTAATTCAGCGGTTGAAAAAGAAGCTCCTTTTCTAATCTATCAAGAGCGTAATATCATCATTAGAGCGATTCGTGATCATTTTAGATCAGACGTTAAAGAAATTATCATTGATGATTCAAATATTTATGAACAAGCGAAAGAGTTTATGCAGCAAATTATGCCGCATAATCTGCATAAACTTAAACTGCATACGGACTCAACCCCTCTTTTTACTCGATTTCAAATAGAATCCCAAATAGAATCTGCATTTAATCATGAAGTACAGTTGCCTTCTGGCGGTGCGATTGTGATTGATCATACGGAAGCGCTTACATCGGTTGATGTCAATTCCGCCAGGGCAACCAAAGGTGGGGATATTGAAGAAACAGCTTTAAATACCAATGTTGAGGCGGCAGAAGAAGTTGCTTTGCAGTTGCGCTTAAGAGATCTCGGTGGTTTATTTGTGATTGATTTTATCGACATGATGCCTGCACGAAATCAGCGTGAAGTTGAAAATAAATTGCGTGAAGCTTTAAAGATGGATAGAGCCAGAGTACAAATTGGTCGAATATCTCGTTTTGGCTTATTGGAAATGTCACGTCAACGTCTTAGGCCATCTCTAGGTGAGTCGAGTCAGCATATTTGTCCTCGATGTAGTGGTCAAGGCAATATCAGAGGTATTAATTCTTTGGCGTTGTCTATTCTCCGAATTATCGAAGAAGAATCAATGAAAGAGCAGACCAATAAAGTGATTGCTCAAACGCCAGTTGAAGTGGCTACGTATCTTCTGAATGAAAAAAGACTGATGATTCAGGATATTGAGGCAAGGCAAAATATTTCGTTGATTATTATCCCAAATCCGAATATGGAAACACCTCACTATACCATCGCTCGTGAAAAAGTGAATCAACAGAATAATAGTTCTGGTGCCAGTTATACTTTGACAACTGAACCTGAAAATAATGAGCAACAATATACTGCTAATACGCCTGTATCGGTAGTGGAACCAACAGTTAAAATGGTTGTTCCAAATACACCTGCGCCGACAGCTGGAAATAATCCCGATAAGTTGCAATCACAGACAAAAGGTTTTTTTCAAAAAATATGGTCGAGTATGACGGCATCAGAAGATGAAAATGATGTGAAAGAGGCTGCGCCAAAAACACCTTCGCCTACGGATAAAAATAATTCCAATAGAAATTCAAACAGGAATAAAAATAACAATAACAGCAATAGAAAGCCTCAAAATAAAAACAGAAACAATAGAAATAACCGTAATAAACATAAGGAAGATAATCGCAATAAAAATGAAGAAGCTTCCAGTAATGAGAATGAAAACTCAAATTCTAGCAATAAAAAATCGGATCAAAATAAGCCTGGTCATCGACCTAATAGTCGAAATAGGTCAAATAATAGGCGAAGACGACCTAATCGTGATAACAATGTGAAAGAAAATGATGAGTCAATCAGCTCACCTGTGACAGCTCCTCCTGTACAAAATGCTGAGGAACAACCCAAAAAAGAACCTGTTAAAGCAGTAGAAAAAACGGAAGCAAAAGATCAACAAACCGAAAGCTAGGGCATTTTTATGCTCATTTTACAAAGTTTATTGGGTGTGTTGTGCTTCATTTTTATTGCTTGGGCGATGAGTGAAGATCGGCGAAATATTCCTTATAAGCTCATTGTTTCTGGGTTGGGCTTGCAAATAGTGTTGGCTATTTTGTTTTTAAAAATACCTTTTTTTAAATCAATTTTTATCAGCTTCAATACTCTCGTTGTGGCATTAGAAACGGCAACACAAAAAGGTACTGGTTTTGTTTTTGGTTATTTGGGTGGTGCAGCCTTGCCTTTTGAAGAGGTTAGTCCAAATGCCAGTTTTGTCCTTGCTTTTAAAGCATTGCCTTTGATTTTAGTGGTCAGTGCCTTATCCTCATTGTTGTTTTACTGGAAAATTCTTCCTGTTATTGTCAGGCTTTTTTCAAAACTTTTAGAAAAAACCATGAATATTGGTGGTGCAACTGGGTTAGGTGCTGCCGCTAATATTTTTGTGGGCATGATTGAAGCACCGCTGATTGTCAGGCCCTATATTAAAGAAATGAGTCGTAGTGATTTGTTTGTATTAATGACTTGCGGTATGGCGACGATTGCAGGAACGGTTATGGCTTTGTATGCATCCATTATCGGTAAGACAATGCCAGATGCAATGGGACATATACTGATCGCATCTATTATGAGTGCACCTGCGGCTATTCTAATTTCACGTCTAATGATTCCTGGTCACGACCAACAAAATAATGCCACACTCAAAATAGAGCATCCATCCAAGAGTGCTATGGACGCAATAACTTATGGATCAATGGAGGGTGTGAAATTATTGGTTAATGTCATTGCCATGTTGATTGTTTTGATTGCTTTAGTTCATATGGCAAATCAACTGCTGAGTTTACTACCAATGATTGATGGTCATAGCGTCACGCTACAATTACTACTGGGTTATATAATGTCGCCTATAGCTTGGTTAATGGGGATTCCCTGGCAAGAGGCGCAATCCGCAGGTAGTTTGTTAGGGACTAAAATTATTCTTAATGAATTTTTAGCTTACATTGAATTGTCACAATTATCTGTTGAAACACTTTCTGAACGTTCAAAGTTTATCATGATTTATGCGCTTTGTGGATTTGCTAATTTTGGCAGTCTAGGCATTATGATTGGTGGAATTGGTTCAATGTGTCCTGAACGTCGATCTGAAATAATAAATTTGGGATTGAAATCCATTGTTTCAGGGACGTTAGCGACTTGTATGACGGGAACAATTGCAGGTTTGATGCTTTTTAATTAGTTTATTTATTGCAAGTTACCTTAGGCAACTCGCAATAAATAAACTACCCATCTTACTGGCCTTTTTGTCCGTCTCCTTTACCACAAAAACAGTTGAGTAGAATGACTACACGCCTATTTTTATGGTAAAGAAGACGAAAAAAAATTCTGCGCAATATGGGTAGTTTATTTATTGCAAGTTACCTTATCAATCTACAGGGGGTAAATTGAAGAGAATTTATGCTTTCGGTAATGTCACGCCCTGTTGCCCCTGATACTTTCCTCCTCGGTCTGCGTAGGATGTTTCACACACTTCGTCAGATTCATAAAATAACATTTGTGCAACGCCTTCATGAGCATATATTTTTGCAGGTAACGGTGTTGTATTGGAAAACTCAAGTGTAACATGACCCTCCCACTCAGGTTCTAATGGTGTGACATTAACAATAATTCCGCAACGCGCATAGGTTGATTTGCCCAGACAAATCGTCAAAACATTTCGAGGTATTCTAAAATATTCTACAGTGCGAGCCAAAGCAAAGGAATTGGGAGGAATGACGCAAATATCAGATTTTACATTCACAAAACTGTTTTCATCAAAGTTTTTAGGATCAACGGTTGTCGAGTTGATGTTGGTGAAAACTTTGAAATCATCAGCACATCGGACATCATAACCATAACTTGATGTGCCATATGAGATAATGCGTTCTCCATTTTTTTGACGAACCTGCTTTTTTGAAAAAGGTTCAATCATCTTGTTTTGCTCTGCCATTCGGCAGATCCATTTGTCAGCTTTGATAGTCATAATTATTTTTACTTTAGAATTGTGAATACTCTATAGTAAATATTAAATCTAAATAAATCAATAATATAGACTACAATTATTGGTTAATTAATAAAAATACTTGGTTTCATGTTGCGTATAAAAGCAAATATAAAAACATGATGTCTTTCGGGTAAAGTGATGAAGAATAATTAAGACTTGAATCCGAATTGAAATGCAAAGATAAAAATTAGAGAATCATGCCTAAAAAAAGCCCTAAATTACGAACGCTCATCCTTTTTTTCTTGCTAATATTGGGTCTAGCTCCTATGGCAGCGGTGATCTTGTTGAATTTACCATTGGTTGAAGATCAGTTTGAATCGTTTACTCATCAATATCAGCTACAGCGTTTAAGGGTCGATTTTTCAGATCTGGAAAAGCACATTGCCAGTAGGAAAGAATTGGTGAGGTTGTTGGCAAAAGTTTCTTTGCCTGAAGATATTACGGTCGAAAAAAATAACAATAAATCAACGCTTTGGTTTACTCAGTGGATTAATCAACTACTGAGAAGTAGTTTTGATATTTACGAAGTGCTGTATATTGACAAAAATGGGAAAAAACAATTCCATTTAATCAGAGAAAGTACGGGTACTCCATTAGAGCCAAGCATAGAGCAGGCAGATTTTAGTAAAAATAGTTATTATAAGTCTGGTATATCCATGCCTTTTGAAGAGGTTTTGGTCAGTCCGATTAATATTGACCGACAACAGTTGGATCCTTATCACTTCATGACAATGAGTATGTTAAGTCCAATTATTTCATTTGATGGGTCAACCGAGGGTGTTGTACTTATTAAATTAGATGTCAGTGCTTTGCCTAATTTACATCCTAATACAATTTGGGTACACCACAATGGTCATTATTTACAAATTCCAGGTCAAGTGCAAACCAGTTTGACGGCATTTAATGCTTATCCAGGCATTCAGGAACAATTTCAATATAAAAAATTCTTTTTATGGAAAAATAAAAAAGACGAGCAGATAATTTGGGTCCCCATCTTTCTGACAGAAAATAAAGGGCCTTTATGGGTTGGGCGCTTAGTCGATCCAAGTAATCTTGATACTTTTATACAGTCATTGCAACAACGTGTAATGGTGATTGTTTTGATATTGATGTTCAGTGTGCTTTTCATTGCAAATGGTCTGGCAACCATTGCAGATCGGTCTGGTAAGGCATTGATATTAGGCATTGAAAAAGTTTTAAATAGTGAAAAAAATATATTGTTTTCATGGCGTGGGCCACAAGAAATAAAAAAATTATCAAAGGATTTAACTCGACTGGCTTATAAGCAAAGTGAAATGACCCAAAGTTTAATTGAAAGAGCCAAGGAGCTGGAAGATTCTAATCGTTATAAATCTCAGTTTCTTGCCAACATGAGTCATGAGCTACGGACACCTCTAAATTCAATTATTTTATTGTCAAAATTATTGTCAGAAAATGACAAGAACAACTTAACCAATGAACAAATAAAACAAAGTTGTGTTATTTATCAAGCGGGTAGTAATTTGCTAATGATGATTAATGATATTTTGGATATCAGTAAAATTGAGGCCAAACAAACCACCTATCAAATCAGTGAATTTAAACCAGCAGAACTTTTATTACCCCTGCAAGAACTCTTTGAGCCGCTAACCCAACAGAAAAAATTAGATTTTAAATTCATTCAAGACTTGAGTTTAGAAGAAAAAATAAGTGGGGATAAAGAGAAAATACTACAAATATTAAAAAACTTTATCTCCAATGCCATCAAGTTTACTGAACAAGGTTCAATTACATTTTATTTGCAATCCAATGAAGGTGAGGATAAAAATAGGCCGATAAAAATTTGTATTGTTGATACGGGTATTGGCATTCCCATCGAAAAACAGGATGTTATTTTTGAAGCATTTAAACAAGCAGACGGCTCAACCAGTCGAAAGTATGGTGGAACAGGTCTTGGTTTAGCCATCAGTTATGAAATGGCAAAATCGATGGGGTGTAAAGTGACCGTCAATAGTGTGATTAATCAAGGTTCAACTTTTTGTTTGGCCATTCCTGTGGTATTTGATATCGGTGATATTGATGAAGAGTTAATCAGCTATGAAAATCAGTTGTCAGCAACGATAGAAGTAATGCCAGATTATGAGATGAATGAAGTGGCATTACCTGTTCAGTCAGTTTTAAGTAAAATCAACCATCTTAAAACTCGGTCTATTTTATTAATTGAAAGTAATTTAATGAATTTGTTGAAGTTGAATACATTGCTTGAAAACCTATCTTTTGAAATTACTGGAGCAGGTTCTGTGCAGGAGTTGTCGGAAATATTTTTACATAAAGCTGATTTTGACTGTATTTTTATCAATCGTGAAAATGACTTTAGTTCTGCCGAAGTTGTTTCAATTATTGGCTCATCTGCTAACTTGCCCATTCCAATTATTGTGGCAGGGAAAAATGATTTAAATTTAGCTGGATATCAGGTGTTTGAAATAGCTCTGCCATTAGATACAGAAGTGTTTTTAGAGGCATTGAATGATGTGTTTAAAGGGTAATTTATCTGGCTCCTTTTTTCATTAGCTTACCTGATGCAGCCCTTTCTTTTCTGATTTTTTTGGGGTCGGCAATCAGGGGGCGATAAATTTCAATACGATCGCCTTCTCGCAATGCATTGGTTAATTTTTTTAATTTTCCAAAAACCCCCACCTTATTTTGGGACAAATCAATTTCTGGGAATTGCTCTAAAATACCTGATTTTTTTATGATGTCTTCAATAGATAGCTGTTTATCCACATCCAATGTTAAAATGACCTGTTTGTCAGGAAGGGCATAACTGACTTCGATATGAATTATGTCAGTCATAAATTTCATCTGCCCGTTTACAAAAAACATCGACCATGGTGTTTGCAATATGATTAAAGATAGGACCAAATGCAAGGCTGATCATTTTTCCAGAGAACTCAAATTCAAGGTCTAAAATAATTTTAGAGGCATCACTTTTCAATTCTTCAAATAGCCAGACACCTTCCAGTTTTTTAAATGGTCCATCAATCAAATTAATTTCAACTTTTTGGTCTTTATGCAAAAAATTATGTGTTTTAAATGTCTGATGTATGCCTGCTTTTTCTAATGTCACGGCAGCTTTCATCTCTGTTGCTGTTTCCATTATTATTTCAGCCTGTGTGCAACCAGGTAGAAAACATGGATAGGCTTTTACATCATTGACTAACTCATACATATGACCAACAGAATGTTGTACCAAGGCTGTTCGATAGATTGTCGCCAAAATGGGTCCTTATTTATATGCTTTTATTTTTCCAGATTTCAGTTTTTCCCAATAGTTATTCAGCTCTTCTTTTATCACTGGAGCAAGAATGTATAAGCCCAAGATATTGGCAAGGCTCATTGAGAAAATCATGGAATCGGAGAAATCAATGACATTACTGATACCCATCATTGAACCCACAATAACAAAAAAGCAAAAGATTAATTTAAAAGTTAATTCTGCAATTTTGGTATGGCCAAATAGATAAGCCCAGGCTCTGGTTCCATAATACGACCATGATAACATGGTGGAGTAGGCAAATAAAATAACGCTTAATGCAAGGATATAATCAAACCAGGGAATGACACTGCTGAATGCGGCGGAAGTGAGTTCAACACCACTTAATTCAGGGTTCGCACCATGAGCACCTGTAATAATAATAACCAAAGCCGTCATGGTGCAAATAACGACAGTATCAATAAATGGTTCCAGCAATGCAACAAAACCTTCAGTGACGGGCTCTTTTGTTTTAACGGCGGCATGAGCAATAGAGGCAGAACCAATGCCTGCTTCATTTGAAAAGGCGGCTCGTTGTAAACCTTGAATTAATGCGCCAATTGCTCCACCCACAACACCTTCAGGGCTAAATGCTCCGTTAATGATTGCAGAAAATGCAGCAGGGACTTCGCTAATGTGACTGAAAATGATGATTAATGCGGCAGTTACATAAATAATTGCCATTAACGGAACTAATTTTGAGGTGACTTTGGCAATACTTCTGATGCCGCCAATAATAACAATGCCCACTAATATGGCTAAAACAAGACCATATAACCACGGCATTTGTACAAAAAAGCTGGACTCGCCTCCCGTTGCTTTAACCAGCATGGCATAGGATTGGTTGGCTTGAAACATGTTGCCACCACCAATTGCCCCACCGATACAGCAAATTGAGAAAAAAATGGCCAAAACTTTGCCTAGTCCGCCCATGCCTTTTTCTGCTAGGCCTTTACTTAAATAAAACATAGGGCCACCTGCAACTCGCCCATCTTCATATTCATCACGATATTTTACACCCAATGTACATTCTGCAAATTTGGATGACATACCGAATAATCCCGCAAGAATCATCCAAAAAGTGGCTCCTGGTCCCCCCACAGAAATTGCCACAGCAACGCCTGCGATGTTGCCTAATCCTACGGTGCCAGATAATGCGGTGGTTAATGCTTGAAAATGGCTGACTTCTCCTGGATTACTCGGGTCTGAATATTTACCTCTGACTAAATCAATCGAATGTTTGAATCCACGAATGTTGATGAAACCCAAATAAAATGTAAAAAATAGTGCGCCAATGGCTAACCATACAACAATCCAACGAATACCAAAGCAGGATTCATTTAACTCACACTTGGCATTGTCCCCCGTATCTCCAAAAGTGAAAGTGTAAAAAACAGTGCCTGCAACCAAGGATGTGATGGGGGCCATTACTTCATTGACTGCATCATCAATACAGTCATTGAGTCCTTGTTTTTCCATGCAACTGGAAAAATTTTTATTTTGGGTTGAATCTTCAGCTATTGATTGTGCGCCAATACCAAATGTTAGAAAAAGTATGAAAATAACTGAAAAAAAAGTTTGTTTGGTTTGATGCATGGATTAATTTCCTGAAAAGAAAGTTGGTCTGGGAGACTATTCGAGAATTCAAATTTTGCCAATTCTACGTTTACCCCTCAAGGGCGTGCCGAGAAAAAATGGTCTTAAAATGCTCGTTTACACATGTAAACTGCGCTTTTTCGACAATTTCACGCCTTGATTTGGCAAAAATCTGAGTTCTTAGACAGCCTCCTAGGTAAAAATTAAGGGCTAGGGTAATTTTTATATTGGTGCGAATTGTTGCAAACGAACAAAAGAAGTCAATAATAAAGTGATAATAATTATGATTTTTGTCTGGTTTTTTGGGTCTTTTGAATGGGTAATGAAAGATTGTTTTGCCAGTTAACTAAGGTGTAATGGGAATGAGTATGTTGTCATATATATATGATTTTAGTGAAGTTTTCAAGGTTAATATATTTGTTTGCAGTAACTATTTATACTGTTAAAAAAACTTATTTTCAGCTATGATGTATCAAAATTAAATTTTTAATAAAAAAGTAAATAAAGCAAATACTCTTATGAATTTTAACAATCGCGTGTTAGTTATTGATGACGATGAAATGATCCTTGATGTTTATCGCTCAATATTAGTCAAACAACCTGAAAAAACATCAAGTACCATTCTTGCATCGTTAATGAACAGTGATGACAAAATTGTTCAAGATAAACGTCACTTCCAGTTAGAAATAGCCAATCAAGGTAAAAAAGGGCTGGATATGGTAAAGCAAGCCTTGGAAGATGAAAACCCTTATGCGGTGGTGTTTATTGATATGAGAATGCCTCCAGGTTGGGATGGTGTTCGAACCGCAAAAGAGATTCGTAAGATTGATGCATTGACTCAAATTGTCATCGTCACCGCTTATTCTGATGCCAGTGTGACATCAATTGTTGAGCAGGTTGGTTTTACTGATCGTTTGCTTTATTTGAAAAAACCATTTGATTCAGAAGAAATATTACAATTGTCTGATTCCTTATCAATGCGTTGGAATCTTGAAACCAAAGTCAAAGGGTTGGCATTGTTGTTGGAAGAGCTCATTGATAACTTAATGTTAATGAATATTGCTTTCAATAATGAAACTGAGGTTCAGCCATTTTTAGAAAAAACCATCAATAGTATTAGTAAATTTCTTGAAACTCCCGATATTTTTCTAGCCTGTATTGAACATCAAGACTTGATGATGAAAGTGGGGCTGGGTATATTTGCAACAGGATTGGTTGATGGCCCAGAGTTTCAAGAAATTATTCGGCAAATTATTGCCAAAGAACCCATTACAAAAATGTTTAGAATTGATAACTATGTCATCATGCTTTTTTCCTGTCATGAATATCAAGGTGTGGTAGTGGGTGCGCTGAGCGATAAAGAAGTAGAAGGTTTTGATCGTTTGTTGGAGGTGTTGGCAATTGATTTGGCGAAAATGTTCAAAACAGGTGAAACCATTGCCGACATGAGAAGACAGCTTAATTCTCACGAAGCAAAAATTAAAATGTTAGAAAAAAAGTTGGTTGAAGCTAAGGCTAAGCAGTCCTAATCTATTTGGTCAGAGTGGTCGTGCCTAAGGGCGGAAAATGTGCCTGAAAATGTTAAAATAATTATGCTCACCGACAAGGGACGATTCAAAATTAACCTTTATATTTGCTTGCTTTTTTTGCCCAAAAGGCGTTTGTTAATTTGTAGAACCTAATGGCAACAACAATACTATTAATTGATGACGAAGAAAACTTTCGGAAAAGTATTCAATATTTTCTTGAAGATCTTGATTATTCGGTCATTACTGCTGAAAATGGTGAATTGGGTGTGCAACGCATCATTGATGATTTGCCTGATTTGGTCTTGCTGGATTTGTGTATGCCAGTGATGAGTGGTTTGGCTGTCTTGGAAAAGATTCATCATTCATCCAATAATCCTGCGGTTAAAAATATTCCAATCATCGTCGTCTCTGGTAATGGGATGATGGATGATGTGGTCAAAGCTTTGCGCTGTCGAGCTTTTGACTTTATCACCAAACCCATTACCGATTTTGTCGTGTTAGAACATGCCATTACTAAAGCCATTCAACACACTAAATTACTCAAAGAAAATCAACAATATCAACAACATCTTGAAGAAGAAATTGCCAAACGAACACGTCGGCTCAATGAAACATTTGATATGCTAGTGAGTGAAAAAGCAAGAACGGATCAGGCACTTGATTGTAAAATGCGTTTTTTATGTAATATGAATCATGAGTTTAGAACACCGATTAATATTATTTTAGGGTACGCTGAATTTCTGCACGAAAATGCAATAGAAGATGGAAATGAAGAATCTATCGATGATATTTTGAAAATAAAACATCAGTCACATCATTTGTTAACGATGGTCAGTGGCATGATGGATCAAATAGACATTGATCCTGATCGTCTTAAATTTGAGTCTTATACGATAAACCAGATAATATCACAGGTGAAAACTGAAATTGATGATGGTGAACATGATGCTCAGCGTTTGAACATAGACTTAGCGGACGATTTGCCGAGTGTGAATGTTGATGCGTCGCTGTTGGTTCGTGCAATATTGCGATTGATTGATAATGCCATGCGATTCAGTCAGGAACAGGTATCGTTATCTGCTAAATTGATTAAAAATGGAAATATCATAATAGACATTGAAGATAAAGGCATTGGCATTGCCGAGAACGAATTAGATAATGTTTTTTCTCCGTTGTATCAGGTAGATGATTCAATGACTCGTAAGCATGATGGATCAGGTATTGGTTTATCTATTGCCAAACAGTATATTGCAGTCATTGGTGGTAGTATTTCGGTTAAAAGCGAGTTAGCTAAAGGTTCAGTTTTTTCCCTTACGATTCCAGTATCATGTTATTAATTTGCATCATCCCTTAGGCAACTCGCAATAAATAAACTATTCATCTTACAGGTCTTTTTGTCCGTCTCCTTTACCACAAAAACAGTTGA
>JABHHM010000003.1 GCA_018671575.1 Methylococcales bacterium
GAAGGAGACAGCGATGGCAATGAAATGTTGTCGGATAGTTCAAGCATGGCGATCATAATATTTGGGCATCTGCCAGATGTTTCTGATGATTTTAAAAGAAGGCGCATTTCATGGAAAGATTTTTGTGTCGATATTGAAAAGAGTTTGGCTGAGATCGAAGATGAAATGGAATATAAAGATGAGGTTCACGAAAAAGTTCTGTCTATTTATAAAAGTACAAACCAGTTTCTAAAGTCTATTATCAAAAAATTGGTCTGAACGAATAAAAAAACTTGATTTCTTGTATTATCAAAAGCCGTTGGTGCTTATTTCACCAATAACAGCCGCATTCACGGTTCACAACTTAGATTATCTAGTTTTTTTCTTATATTTTTACTATCCGTGTACTACGGTTCACAACAAGATGATATGCGCGGTCTTTATAATCTGCTTCTAGCCGTTCAGATAACGGTTGGGAAGAATCTATAAAGTTTATTCCATCTTATGCCTTTTTAGCCGTATCCAACGGTTCACTATCATTCAGACGTTCATGTCGTAGTCGTATAAATTACGGTTCACATTGAACAAAAGCAAGTAAAATTGATTGATGTACGATAACCGTGTCCACCACGGTTCACAAGTTTTCACAGTTGATCAGAAAAAGTTATCTACACTAGCCGTGTCCACCACGGTTCACAATATATAATATACAAGCTGTGAATCAGCATACTTCTAGCCGTTCAGCACGGTTCACTAGCACCGAGATTACCTGAGTTTAATAAATAAACTTCTAGCCGTCCACCACGGTTCACCAGAACATTTAATTAAAAAACCAAAATAAATCAATGACTTTTGGATTTAAAATAGAAAACACCAATGTTTTTTAATAAAAAATTAACACATAAAAATCAATAAGATATAATAATGCAAAAAATAAAGGTAAGAAAGGATCAAAATAATGGAACTGTTACTGGTTCGTGTTTTTTACTCAAACCAAAAACAGAAAATTCCCCCACTTTTTGATTAACATCTTTTTGCTGACGTACAGCTAAATAATAATTTTTATCACCATGAATTTTTAGATTATGCGTTTTTATTAAGTTACTTTTAATTTCATCAACGACACTGATCAATTCAGCACTTGTCATTTCTTTACCATCTTCTTTTGCCTTGTTGTAAATATATTCAGCTTGTTTCTTTAATTTATTTTTAGAAATATAATTATCTGCTCTATAGCGATAGAAGCTGACATGCTCAACAGCATCAGGAATAGTCACGATATTGTCTTTTACTTTAACATTATTCATCGTTTTGATTGAACTGTTAGAGATCATTCCTTTGATTTTATTTAAATCAGTTTCGTTTCCGATAAGCCTAAAAACATGACCCACGAAACCCTTATCGTTTTCATAGTAAGGAAAGCTAATGCCGATTTTTTGACTTCCGCTTTCTTCTTTGTGACGATGAAATATGCCGTGCAAAATTGTGTAGACTAACTCAATATCATCTTTTACTAAAATTAATATTTCGATGTAATGTGACTGTTCTTTCATTATAATCTCCGTAAAATACGGTTCACTTTGAAATTTTCAAATTAAAGCGGTCATTTAAAAATATGTTATTAGCTGTTTATCACAACAGTACATTAGCGAACATCAAGTTGATCTGGTTTCAATTCTGATAACCATTTCGCAGATTCTTTTAACCATTTGCTGAATATTTTGTCTTTCTCAATCTCACTCCAGTTGATCTTGCTATTAACTATTTTAATGGGTGTTTTAATGATTTTTCCATCGCTCATTGAGACTTTAATTTCAACATTAACAAAACCACATCCTTTCGATGATAAACCACCAAAAACAGGAAATGAGGCAAACTTTTTGAATGTTTCAAGCAATAAGCCGGCTTGGATTTCACTGTCCCGTTTAATTATAATTCCACAAAACATTGGGATGCCTGCAGAAATGGCTTCAGTCTTATAATAATGAGATTTAGCTTCTTTTTTAACGTCCGTTTTTTCTTTATTTTTACGTGCTTTACTTTTTTCTTGTGCAGCTGCGTGAGAACTATCAATATATGAAAAGGCATCATCAAGCGCATTCTCAGAAAGTGCATCAAGACGAAAACCTTCCTTTATGGGATCTTTAGCATTTTGACTGATTTCGTCTAAAATTTGCTTTCTAGTGGGACTACCGATACTTTCATTTTCATAATTAGCAGGTACTACACTAGTCGATAGTGTTTGATCTGTAATAGGCCACGCAAAACCCACGGACAGTGATGATTCTAATAATCCGCCTTCAAAACCTCCGCCCATTAAATCTAATGAGGATTTAGATTCAATAATTTCAAGTCTTTCTTTAATTGTCATTTCCTTTCCGGCACTCATTCTGCCGCCTGAAGAAAGCTGGAAAAATTGATTTAATTCAACTTTCTCATTATTACTGAGCAGAGCATCATAGATGACATTTGCTAAACTACGCCTGATTGCGTTTCGGATCGTGTTTGACTGTACGACCGGAATCGTAGAATGCTCTCGTTTACCGTCCGGATTTTTTGCATAGATGTTACGTTCGATGTTACGAGCGTAAGTATATCCGCCGGGACTTGGAAATGTCTCTGACGTATGTACGAGCGGGCTTATTGTTGTGAAAATTGTGTCGAAATTAATCATTATTATTTTCCTCTAGTGATTCCAAGTATTTTATAGCAAACGGTAGTGCAAAGCGGTTTCCGACGGATGCGTTATCAATCATTGAAACCGATTTTTCTAGCCAGTCATGCTCGTCCATTAATTTATTAATCTTTTTATTCCATAATCCATATTTGACGTCTTTATGATCTCGGCTTTGCCAAAAAGTTTTGCATGTAGTGATAATTCTTAACGAGTTTTTTGCTAATTTTATCAAAATATCAGGCTCGACATAAAAGGTGTTTGTGCCGTATGTAATTGGGAAATGTTTTTTGTTATACGCTATCCTGCTATGCCAAAATAAATGCTGGGGATTCATGATCGGCGATCTTTGGATAACAAAAGGAGGGTCTGGAGGGTACAATAAATATTGACCAAAAATGTCGTGTTTTAAAGCGACAATAACGCCTTTTTTTGTGATAATTGATGACTTACCAAATGTTTTTAGATTGTTAATAATTTCTAAACAGTCGAAGCAGATGTGATTTGACGATGGATCGTAAAATTGCGCTATATTGTTAAAAGATCCTTTTAATTTTGTTTTCTCGCCATCCTTTCTTTCTGAGCAAACAGAGCATTGCTCATCACCAACGGCAGATTTTTTACTCACAATACGACTCGGTGTAATTATTTCCATAATTTTGTTGCCATTTCAATTTTAAATTTGATAGTATTTTCTATATTTATTATCGATTGTCAATTATTAGTCCATGAAAATTAAAAAAAAAATACCCGTCGATCTCATTGAGAGAATGAATACGCTATGCGACAGATTAGATTTAGACAGTGTTTCAGAGTTAATTAACTACATTAACGTTAATGTTACTCAACCACACGATGATTATAATGAGTTGGTTATGTATAGTTCGTCACCGACAAAAATTATACAATTCGAATGTGATGATGAAGTTAGTCAATTAATCAAAGAGCAGACATTTCCTACTTGGCTGTTCAGTCAAATAGTTGGAACAAAATATTATAGCCACTTTTTTAAAACATTAACAAAAGCTGATTATTCATCTGAAATTTGTGATGAATTATATAAAAACTTGCCAGGTGCTAATTATCGGGAAGAACAAAAGGAGTGTATCCTTAATCTTAGTCAGACTCTAAACGAAAATAAAATAGGTTTTGTTGAGGCAAGTACCGGCACAGGAAAAGCATTGGCATCGCTAATTGCAGCAGCAGAACAAGTGAGTCTAGGTAATAAACCCCTGCTTATTGCAACAGCAACAAGAGCATTACTAAGACAACTCGATGAAAAAGAATCTCCCTTAATAAAAGCATCATTTGAGATAGTATTTAAAGAAAAAACACTTAAAGTAGCACGTTTATCGGGCATGAATAGTTATGTTTCACCTCAATTGCTGAGAGATTTAATTGCAACAGACGACATCACTGATAATGATAAGATTTCTGCTAAAAAATACATCGAAATGTCAGAACAAAATGGTCAATGGCTCGTTGAAGATCTGGAAAGTCTCGTTAGTGATGAGTTTCCATTCGATGTTGTAAAAATCACCGAAACAGTGGATGAAGAAAACGCTGAACCTTATTTAACAGCAAAAGAGAACGCAAGATCAGCAGACATCATGATTATTACGCATACGCTGGCGATAATGGACATCATGTACGATGGTAAAATACTCAATATACAAGACCAACAACAGCGTCACATGATTATTGATGAAGGGCATTTGTTTGAAAAAAGTGTTTCGTCAGCAATGTCTAATCAATATCATGTTGCATCACAGTTAACAGCATGTCGGCAGTTAATTCAAAGTCTGAAAAAATGCAAAAAGTGTGACCGCTATTTGTCAATGCTATTATTGCTTTCTGGAGAACTAGAAGCATCACTAAAGGAAGGGAAAAATTGGTATAAAGGAGATAGTAGCTCGGTAGTTAAAAGCTACGGAAAAGAACACGACGGTATTGATAGTTTTAATAGCATGATGAAAAAATTACAAGCACCCTATTTTAATTTATTTGACAAAGATAATGATGAAAAAAATGAATTAATGTCGTTGATTAATAAAATAAAAGACAAAGACATCAGTATTACAAAACAAAATTATTACCAGCTTAAAAATGGATATTATTTAATCAATCGGCTGACTCGGAACTACAATAGTGCAGATGTTGTTGTAATGAATTATTCTCCAAAGTTATTCTATCCCTCAATTACGGTGGGGAACGGTTATCTAAGCAATCTATTTAAGAAAGTAATCTGGCCAAGATTATCGGGTTGTGCATTGTTAAGTGCGACATTGTACATTACAGATAAAGCAGGGAACCCAGACATCAGCTATATCAAAAATTCTCTCTGTGTTGATGATGATCGATTAAAAACATTTCAACCTTTAACCGCAGACTGGTTGTACAAACCGGAATGTATGGTCGCATCATCTGATTGCCCGAAACCAGTTTCAAATATAAGTGATGATCATGAACAGGTGGAAAAATATCAAAACTGGATTCAATGGGTTAAAACTCAAGTTTCGCACGTTGCAAAGACAGCAAAAGGCGGGGTTTTAGTGCTGTTTACCGCATATAACGATATAAAGTCAGTATCAGCAGATTTAGAGCTACCACAAGATTATGAACTCATAATGTCATCGAGCGGTCGTTCATTATCATCGTATGTTAAACAATTTAAAGCAGCTAATGGCAAAGCACTATTTCTAACGACAGGGGCGGCATGGCAAGGTCTAGATATATCAAAAGGCAACTTGCTGACAGATTTAGTGATTGTAAAAATACCTTTTGGTCAGACAAAAAACCCAAGTGCATTTATACGCCGAATGAAGTGTGGAAAAGGAACGTATCGATCATATGATGTCCCTGAAGCCATTCTAACATTAAAACAGGGGATGGGGCGTTTGATGCGTCGTCCTGATTCTGAAGATAGACGATTGATTATTCTAGACTCACGACTGTTAAGTGGTAATCACGACGAACGATTTAGGCAATTGATTGCACCTTATAAAAATCAAACAATAATTGAGGAAGAACATGGATAATTTATGTATTACATTTAATTTCGAAGAAGCAATTGCTTTGTCAGATGCACCACCGCTTTTTGATGATATTATTGCAGCCGCCGCAGTCAATGAAGCAACAAATAACGGCACACTTGACGATGATTTTTCAGTGATAAATGAATTGCCAATAGAAAATTGGAAAGCTGATGATACATGGGGATACATGGCTTCTTATTTAATGTTTGAGTGGTACAGTCCGGTTTTTAATACTGCAATTCGGGGACGGACAAATGTTAATTCGATTGTCGAGTTAAAAAATTCTGGATTGCTAAATTATAAATCAAAAAATCTTCCGGATACATCTCGTGGCGCGTACAAAAACTACGACCTGAGATTGTTTCATCGATATGCTGAAAAAGCAAAAGCGTACTGCATCGGTGACGCAGAAAGAATTGAAGAATTGCTGATGGAAATCAGTCACATTGGACCTAAACGGCGATTGGGTTTTGGTAAAATAGCTGATTTTAATATTGAGAAAATAAAAAACTCAGATGAGTGGATGCATCGACCTTTGCCCATTTCGATGAGAGACAACGGAAAATTTGTCGCTTACAATCCCAGACCTCCATACTGGTTTAAAAAAACACCGAATCATGATGGGTATATTATGCAGACATTGCCTGATGACTCGTTAAATTATTAAACCGTAATCAATGGCTAGAAAATTTACAAACAGACATTTATTAGTAGAACTATCATGTGTATTGCTAATTCGGCTAGTAAGAGCGTGGCTACCCAAGCCGCAGTATTTGCAAAAGACAACCGTGATTTACGGCTAGTAAAAAAACGCTTCTCGGTATTAAAAACCTGGTGTGTGTGAACCGACCTTCGGCTAGTAATTGAATTAGGGCAAAACCGTGAGGAATGACTAAGTGTACCGTAATTATACGGTTATTTACCCGTAACAAACAAAAAATCTCTTGAAATATGAGTTGTACCGTGAATACGGCTAGTAAGTGGCAAAAAAGTTTTTAAGAGCATAGATAAAAATGTACCGCTAATGCGGCTATAAAGAACACAACTTCTGCGAATGATTTGTATTTTAAGTGAACCGTAAAGTACGGCTAGTAAGTGACTGGATTTTTCACAAGCGAACGCAGATCGAGTGTACCGCTATGCGGCTAATAATAAAGCATGGGGTTTGACAGAGTAATCTATTGTGTACCGTGATTTACGGATTATACTCGTAGCGAGAATCCTTTTTACAAAAATTAAATGACCAAGATGATGAGTGAACCGTTTTATACGGCTAGTAAAAATCCTAATAATAATGCATTTTTAGGCAGGTGAACCGTGAATATAAGGGTTATTTAAGTTTAAGGAGAAGATAAACCGCCGCTGATGTAAGTGTACCACTAAGTATGTGGCTTAATAAGGCTGTTTGTGTACAGAACCCAATATAAATAATAGTTCGATTAAAGCTCATAACAATCTCTCTATAGGAAAAGTAGTGATCTAAGATCATTAGCCCACTAAATAAACTTTATAAAAATAGTTAAATACTCGGTATTGTCGGTGTAATAGTTGTTTTTATTGGCGATTAATGATATATTAACTTATAGATTTAATAATTAAAGGGAGAATGTGATATGGGGTTTTTCTTGGTTAACATCCGATAAAAGAGAAAGCATTAAAATAAAATCAAAAAATTACACTAGGCGTTTAGTTTTCGACAAAAAACTGTCATAAATTATGGCTTTAACAATATTATCAATATGAGGAAGTAAAATGATGAACATCGCTCTCCCAAATCAAATAGATGAATGGGTTGAAATACAAGTTAAAAATGATTGCAATAACATCAGTGATTATACTGCTGACCTTGTTTGTTGCAATGAGCGGGATCGTGAAAAAATGAAAACATTTCAAAAAGCTATTAATAAAGGTATAGGAAGTGGAGTTAGTGATCGATCTATGTTGGATGTTTTAAAACAAGCTCGTAAAACTGCAAAAAAATAAGCAATATCAGATTATATTTACGAGTATCCAGTTACAATTGGGCGAGGATTTTTTGCAATGAATGTAGAGCTAAAAGCATTGTCGGTAAATCTAACAAGTCTGCCAACAAAGCTGTTGCGAGAAAGTTATTGAAAAAATCTTAACGGAGTTTATATTCCGAATTCTGCGTTGATCCTTTATGATTAAAAATAATTAGGCAAGAGTAATATCAAATATTGGTGTTATTTTAGACGGGTCGTTGCAGTGCGATATTGCCGAATATACTGCTTTTTACCTTTAAATTTTAGTTAAATAGCCATTTTAGACCAATTTTGTAGTTAAACCCAATAATCCTTTAGTCATAAATCGACTGACTTATTTCTTTTTTAAACACATAAAACCACATCTTAAGTAACTAAAACCTTCTGTCCGATAACCTTTCGAAAGGAATTCAAATCCACTTTTCCCCC
>JABHHM010000175.1 GCA_018671575.1 Methylococcales bacterium
ATCATCAATGGTTATGGCCCAACAGAAGCCACCATTTGTAGCACACTTTATAATATCAATACGAACTTAATCCAAGACCGCATTACCCCCATTGGTCAACCCGTTATTAATAGCTCAATTGTATTACTGGATGAATCCAATCAATTGACACCACCAGGGGCCATTGGTGAACTGTGTATCGGTGGTACAGGATTGGCACAAGATTATTGCAATAATCCAACATTAACAGCACAAAATTTCATTGACTGGTCATATCATAAAAATTCCATGAGAATTTATAAAACAGGTGATTTGGCTCGATATTTGGAAGATGGTAGCCTGCAATTTGCTGGACGCGTTGATTCTCAAATTAAATTAAGAGGTTATCGCATTGAATTGGGGGAAATTGAAACCATCATCCGCCAACAATCATGTATTGCAGATGCCATTGTCATCATCAATCAGCACAAACAAATTGTGGCTTATGTCCTAGCAGACAATGAATCGAATTATGATCAAACACAACTTGAAAACACCTTAAAAAATCATTTACCTGAATACATGTTGCCAACTGCAATTATTTTAATGGATCAATTTCCCACAACAAACAATGGCAAAATAGATCGGCAGAGGTTGCAACAAAAAGAATTACCACTCACCAGCAGAGAACAATTTATTGCCGCCAGATCAGCCCATGAAAAACTCATTGCGGACATTTGGCAAACTGTTTTATCCATTGATCCACCGAGTATTCACGATAACTTTTTTGCATTGGGTGGGGATTCGATTTTAAGCATACAAGTGGTTGCCAAATTAAAAACCCACGGTTTGATCTTAAATCCCAAACAGTTTTTCCAGTCTCCGACCATTGCTGAATTGGCACGAGTGATTGGTGATGATGTAGAAACTAATTCGGCTGAACAAGGTGTTGTGACAGGAAAAACTGTTTTACATCCAATACAACACTGGTTTTTCAATCAACAATTCAAACAACCAGAGCATTGGAATCAGTCTGTTTTATTAAAAATGAATCAACCGTTAGTTGTACAACAATTGAAACATATTGTTGCTCAGCTATTGGAACATCACGATAATCTACGTGCTTGTTTTCAGCAAAATGAAGCCACCAAACAATGGTCACAAGAGATTAAGTCATTAGACAATGATCTACCATTAATGATGATCGACGGAACACATTGGTCATCAGAAGAACTGAAAGATTGTTTAGCTTCAACAGCCACAATTCAACAACAAGCCTTGAAATTAACCGATGAATCATTGATACAATTTATTTATTTTAAATTGGCCGATGAATTGTCAGACCGTTTATTAATCATTGCGCATCATCTCATCATTGATGGTGTTTCCTGGCGTATTTTATTAGAAGATTGTCATCAATTAATCAACAATGAAATACAAGGAAAAAACCTCAAATTAGCTGAAAAAACCCATTCAGTACAAGAATGGAATCAATTGCTTGCCAAGTATTCTTTAGCAGCAGAATGCCAGTATTGGAAAAATAATTTATCCAACTCAGCCATCACCAGTATTCCAAAAGACAACTCAACAGAAACAAATCTTGAAGCGGATATTGCCATTGTTGAGCAAAAAATTTCAAAAGAACAGACTCATCAGCTGGTGCATCAAGCCAATCAGGTATTTTTCACTCAAACCAGTGAATTATTACTGGCCGCTTTGGCTTTATGGCAAAGTGAAGCCACCAATGATCCTATGCTCTATGTTTCCGTTGAGGGTCATGGCCGTGAGTTGAATAAAGCTGAGTCGAGTAGTTCGTCTGCTCAAACGAAACTTATGCCCTTTGAACAAGCACTGGATATCAGTCGAACCATTGGCTGGTTTACCTCATTATTTCCTTTTCTATTTGAATTGTCAGATGAATCATCATCCACCCAAATCATCAAAGACATTAAAGAAAAAATCAGGCAAACATCCAAACATCAGTTCAGTTATCAGGCATTAATCAATCATCCAGAGACGGCTTCTCAATTACCCAAAGAACAACCTGAAATCAGTTTTAATTATTTAGGTCAATTCCATTTTGAGAACAATAAAGACGCTCATTTTTCAACGGCAACGGAATCAACAGGTATTGAACGCAATTTACAAAATCATCGTCCCTGGTGTTTAGACTGGATTGGTAGCATTGTTAACGGTGAATTGAATTTTAAAATTGCCTATAACCGAACTCAATTCAATGAATCAACCATTATCAGTCATTTACAACGCTATTTTGAAATTTTGGACTCCTTGGTTGCGGATTGTTTGTCTGCTCAACCACAACATACAGTCTCTGATTTTTCATTGGTTCAATTGTCTGAAAAGGAATTGAACCATTGGCAAAAAAACAAGGTCATTGATGATGTGTACCCCTTATCTCCTTTACAAAAAGGACTGTTTTTCCATGGTTTAGAACCCACCAGTGAAGGCCTTTACAATCAACAAATCAGTATTGGGTTTGAGGGTTCATTAAATATTGAAAAATTTCAGTCTGCTTGGCAAGAAGTCATGGACGCTCATTCCATTTTAAGAACCGATTTTGTTTGGGGTGACATGGATGATCCTGTTCAAAGAGTTCATCGACAGGTCAAACTTCCCTGGAAAATAGAAGATTGGAGCGATTATTCAGCGGATGAACAGAATAAAAAATTTGCGGAATTATTAAGTCAGGACAAACAACAAGCCTTTGATTTAGCCATCGCACCACTGATGCGAATGACACTGATTAAATTAAATGATGACAAAACTCAATGGTTATGGACGCACCATCATTTATTAATTGACGGCTGGTCATTGCCGATTTTATTAAAACAATGTTTTGAAAGATATTGGAACAACTCGATCAATCCTATTCCCGTGTATTCTTATCGTGATTATATCGAATGGATTAGCCAACAGGATCAACAACAGTCCAAACATTTCTGGACACAATATTTAAAATCTTTTGCACAAACCAATCAAATCAACCTAGTTAAAGCTGAGTTGAGTAGCTTGCCTACTCAAACGAAACTTATCCCCTTGCGGGATAAAGCTGAGTTGAGTAGCTTGTC
>JABHHM010000022.1 GCA_018671575.1 Methylococcales bacterium
GGTAGTTTATTTATTGTGAGTTACCTTAATACCGATGTATCGGGTAACAGCCATCACACCCAAAAAGCTCAACAACCCGTAGACAATCGCCACATCAACATAAATAAAACGCCCTGACAAATGAGCAATAATAACAATCAGCGCCATGGTAATGATGGTTAAAAAATCCAAACTAATCACCCGATCAATCAAATTCGCCCCATTCATCAGACAAATTATGCCCACAATAACTGCTAATAAAATAACCACAATAGCCAGATTTAAAATTGACTCAGCCATAAACCACCTTCAAATATTTTTCAAACTTTTCAATCATCTGTGCTGTTTCAATTTCAGGATTTTTGATTGAGACATCAATACAATGCACATATAAAGTATTCTCTATGATATCAACCACCAACGTCCCTGGTGTTAAGGTGATTGAATTAGCCAATACCAACCGACCAATCGGCGTTTTTAGTTGAGTATTTATTTTAACAATGCCTGGTTTAATATTGAGTTGAGGCGAGACAACAATTTTTGCCATATTCAAATTAGCCTTAACCAATTCGACCAAGAATACGCCCAAAAAAATACCATAGTTTTTAACTACATCAACAGTGAATCGTATATCTGAATACTTCGGTACGATAGGAGCTATAAAATGAACCAAAAACACACTGACAATGATTCCCACTAGAATGATTTCCAGTGATAATGATGAATTCAGCATCATCCATAAAATGAATAACGTCACAAAAACATTAAAAACAACACCGTTTTGTGATTTCACAATTCACAAACCTCACTATTATCTGTATTTTTACACGGTGAACGCCATGAACGACCATCCTTTTCCATCATCTCATCAGACTGTTCTGGTCCCCATGTTCCCGCGGGATAACCATATAGATTTCCACCTTGATGATATAGACTACCTTCATCTCGTCGATAATCCAGAATCGGCTGAATCAGTTGCCAGCAAATTTCAACCGCATCTGAACGCGCATAGAGTGTTGCGTCGCCTTGGATACAATCCAGCAATAATCGCTCATAAGCAGATAATACATACTCGTCTGCCAAATCCTCGTAATGAAAATTCATATTCACAGAGGTTGAACGAAAACCTGCACCAGGCTTTTTTAAACCAAAACCAATCAAAATACCTTCATGTGGCTGAATTCTCATGACCAGCGTATTAGCAGGAGTCATGTGTCCAAAAACAGGGTGTGGCGTTTTCTTAAAATGAATGGCAACTTCGGTTACACGGGTGGGTAATCGCTTACCTGTTCTGATATAAAAGGGCACTTCATTCCAACGCCAGTTATCAATGTGTAATTTTATTGCCGCATAAGTTTCTGTTCGTGAATCATGAGGTACACCGTCTTCCTCACGATAAGATTTATATTGTTGACCTCGAACCGAGGCTTCAGTGTATTGACCTAATACCAGATGCTTATCCAGATCATCTTTGGTCAACGGCCGAATACATTGCAATACTTTAACCACTTCATTACGCACCGAATTAGCGTCCACAGAAGCGGGAGACTCCATTGCTACCAATGCTAAAACTTGCAACAAATGATTTTGCAACATATCACAAACTGCACCAGAAGAGTCGTAATAACCGCCCCGATCTTCAATACCAATAGATTCGGAAGACGTGATTTCTACATAGTCAATATAACTTCTATTCCAGACAGGCTCAAAAATAGCATTGGCAAAGCGAAAAACGAATACATTTTGTACGGTTTCTTTACCCAGATAATGATCTATTCTAAACACCTGATGTTCTCTAAAGTCTTTATTAATCATCTGGTTCAATTCAACCGCAGATTTCCAGTCAGTACCAAAGGGTTTTTCTATCACCAAACGTCGCCAGCTATTTTCAGTTTCTTCATTTAATTTAAATTGTGCCAAGGCATTCGGGATAATGGGATATAACGCAGGAGGTGTTGATAGGTAAAAGATATAATTACCAGGCATTTCAAGCTGTTGGTCTATCGCCGTTAAGCGCTCTTGAATTTTCTGATAATCTGCCACTTCCATGGTATTAA
>JABHHM010000172.1 GCA_018671575.1 Methylococcales bacterium
AGGGGATGTGCAATAAATAAACATCCAGCTTGCTTGTTTTTTTGTCCACCTTTTTTGTTGCAAAAATAGTTGTGTAGTTCGACTATACGCCTATTTTGGCACCTCAAAGGCGAACAAAAATTCTGCGCAATTTGGACATTTATTTATTTCGCCTCCCCTAATTTTAAATAAATATTTTTATTTTTACCATGATTAGCTTCATGTACTTCATGGTAAAAAAGCAGGTCAATCTACGAATATTTGAAAAATTGCCCGTCAGAACGTAATATTCCCCCATTACCCCAGCAACACTTTCAACTTTTGCAATAATTCACGATTAGAAAATGGTTTGGATAACATTTTATCATGCAATACCTGTTGTGGATGCTCTAAATGACGATCATCATTAAAACCGCTCATAAGCTGTATCACAACATCTGGGTACAACTGACTGACAACATCAGCCAATTGATAACCATCCTGTTCAGGCATTATAATATCACTCAACATTAAACATATTTTATCATTTGACTGTTGCCGTATCTCTAAAATTTCTAATGCTTCACGACCACAACTTGCCAATAACACTCGATATCCAGCCAATGAAAGAATACTTTCTTGCATAACCAATAAAGCAGAATCATCATCCACAACCAATATCAATTCACTCGCCCCCCGACAATCTTGCTGACATTCAGTTTGTTCAATCACAGATTCAGATTCATCGACAAACCGTGGGAAATACAGTGAAAAATGAGAACCTTCGCCCAACTCTGAATAAACATGAACCGATCCAGAGGAACGTTTCAAAAAAGCATAGACCTGACTTAAACCCAAACCCGTTCCCAAATCATCTTTTGTAGTAAAAAATGGATCAAATGCCTGATTTTTGGTATTTTCATCCATCCCCTCTCCTGTATCAATGATAGAAAAATTGACATAATCGCCCACTTCTATATCCAACATCACAGACTCTTTTGCTGACACAGAAACATTTTTTGTATTAAACGTTAACATGCCACCGTCAGGCATGGCATGCATTGCATTGATGGACAAGTTGACCAACGAGTTTTCCATGTCACTTTTATCAATCCATATTGGCCATAAATTTTCTGCCAAACAATAGCTAAATTCAATTTTTGAAGTCACTGATTTTTCCAGTAACAACTGATTTTCAAGTAGCAACGAATTGAGCCTCACTTTCTCAGGTTTTAATTCTGAACGACGAGAAAAAGACAATAAGTTTTTGGTCAATTTTTTGCCTCGATGCCCTGCGATTCTGATCTCTTCAATAAATCGGCTCAATTGAGGCTGATCTTCTGTCTTCATCAACAAGATATCTGCATAACCAACAATAACACCGAGCATATTATTAAAATCATGTGCAATACCACCAGTCAATTTACCCAGTGCATCCATTTTTTCTGAACGGCGTAATTTCCCTTCATTTTCCAACAATGCTTGATGAGACTTATCTATTTCGAGTTCGTGTTTTTTAATACTTTCCAGCATTAAATTAAAGTCTTCACTCAATTGACCCATTTCATCTAGTCGATTGATTTCACATTTAACGTTACGATCACCTTCGATGATTTTATGTACAGTCTCCGTCAATTGCCTAATAGCAGATGTCAAACCTATTGCTATAAACCAAGCAAAAATAACGCCGACAATAATAGCAATTGCCGTATACAATAAGCCATCATAAGTAACCACACTCAAATTTTTCACAATTTCTTGACGATTAACCCCGACTCTCGCCCAGCCAATTTGTTTTTTATTAATAAATACTGGGGAGGCGACATCAACAAAAGATGCATTGTTAATCAATAAAACTGTCTTTGAATTGGCCGTTAGCAATTGCTGACTGACATTATCTTTTATGTATAAACCCACTTTAGTTCTATCGGTATAACCAAGCACTTTACCATTCATATCTGTAAATAGAGCATAATCTAATCCAGGAAAATTAGATTGGGATCGAATAACCTCTTCTATACCCACCACATCATTTGCCAATATCCATGATGTACCATTGGCGGCCAAAGTCTCTGCTAGACCTTTTGCTTGGGCTGTATTTTGCTCAACCATGAAAGAACGTTGCCTTGACACCAGATCAAACACAAAAACACTCATCAATAGGGCATGAACCAATGCGACACCTAAAATAATCCGCCTTGTCACTGAACTGACAAAATATTGTTTAATTGAGTTTTTATAACGCAAGGGCATAGATTTCGTTTGAGCAGACGAACTACCCGACTCAGCTTTATACCGCAAGGGCATAAGTTTCGTTTGAGCAGACGAGCTGCCCAACTCAGCTTTAATATTCAATCGGTCGAACCTTTTCAGAAAATTTGACTATAAAATCACGAACAGACTGGTAAGTCGCATTATTAGCTGACTCAAAAGAAGACAAATGCATAACAGCCAATATTTTTTTTCCTTTTTCTACTTGATGTAAATTGAATAAAAGTTGACTCACTTTATTAACAACAGATGCTGGAACATTGGGCAAAACAACCAAACCATTATTTGGTAAATGAGGTGTTTGCCAGATTACTTTTAATTCTTTTTTAAGCTCGGGGCGTTCTTCAGATAGAGCACTCCAGGGAGGTGGCCAGGTAGCCCCTGCAACGGTATTTTTCAAATAAACATTCATTATTGAAGATTCCTGAGAACCCACATAACGATTATCTAACTGCTTAACCACATCGACACCGTGCATTTGTAAATAATACTGTGGCATCATGGTTGCTGCCAATGCCGTCGGTGCAGGATAACTGACTGCTTTACCAATTAAATCGGTTACTTTTTCAATACCGCTGTCTTTTCTAACCAAAATAATACCTCTAAAATTCTCATCATCCCCCATTTTACCAAATACTTTATAGCCCTTTTTAATGGCATTAATTGTCTGAAATGGATTGGGTAAAGAAAAATGAAATTTATGGGCATACAGCTTTTTATCATAGGCAGCATAATTTCTTGATGCTTCTAACTTAAAACGAGCATTATCAATATGCTCACTGAGGTAATCCATCAACGGACCAAAGACTTCTTGTAAGCGCTGAGGATTATGTAATGGATGCACCCCAAAAATATACTCTGGCTCACTGGCAATAGGAGAGCTATCTGAAAATTCTGGTTGATATGAAAACTGATTCTCATCACCACAGGAAATCAAAAAAAATACAATTAAGACAAATAAATAAATAGGTTTTTTAAAAACGTTCTGCATAAATATCAAACCTTATCATTATGTTCACCTATTTTGCTTTTCTTTTAGATCTTCCAACAATGCTATAATTTCTTTAATTTCCATGGGTTTTGCAAAAGATGCGATATGATTTAAACCATATTCTTTAGCCAATATTTCCGCGGTCACTATTAATGATGAATCCTGACCACTCATTAATATAATGGCAACCTGGCTTTTTATTTCTTTTAATTGAGTAATCACCTCAATGCCATCCATGTCAGGCATTGCCAAATCAAGAAATACAATATCTGCAAGCTGTTTTTCTTTAAAATAATCCGCTGCTTTAAAGCAGGTTGAAACCTCATAACCAGCCATCTGACAAACATCGGTTAACAGTCTTGAAATTTGCTCATCATCATCAATAATTATAATTTTTGGCATTTGGATTACCTTTGTTATTTATACCGCAAGGGCACAAGTTATCATTGGAGCGGACAAGCCACTTAATTCAGCTTTAATCATTATCAACTGGACCAATATTAAAAGCAACTGCCAACCTCATATCATCACTATTATTGGGTGTCACTTCATGTGGAATATTGGGTGAAAACATCACCAACAAACCCTCTTTAGGATGGACAGTGGTTATCGTTTGGTTCTCATGTAAAATTAAATCACCTGAGTTTTTAGGAATTCTGATGTAATACACACACGACAACAGCTCATCATTTTCATCATGATGGTGTAATGATGTTTTTTGTCCTGAGTTCATGGCATTAAACCAAAAACCACATTTAAGTTTTGCAACATCTGTACCAAGTAAATAACTTGCTCGTTGTATAACTGCTTTTTTTATATCTGAAATTTCAGGAATATTTTTCTCATCAATATAAGTATTTTCAAAACGATCAAAGAAATGATCGGTCTGATTAAATTTTTCTGTTTTTAATATTTTATTGAATTGATTAAATAGATTGGTATTAAGTTGTTCTGAATTTGGCATGGAAAAATCTTGATCGATCATAAATACCTCCAAATTTCTACATTAAACAAAAGACAATAATTTTATATTTATTTTTGTTGGACAAAACTATCACTTTCAGTGTGGGTTAGTATACAATAGAATATCAAACTAACAATTTATTTATAAGCTAAGGAATGAAAATTAAATAACCTGGACATATTTGCTTCCATCTTCACGTCATTTTTGATTGATCTTCAATCACAAAACCTCGCATTAGAATAACTAGTGCTACGTTTTTACTCAATCAGATCAACCAAAACTAACGTAAATATGAAACCAATATTGCCTAGGTTATTTATTTTCATTCCTAAATTAATTAGGAGCGTAAAAATGGCGTTAGATGTAAATGGAAAAAGCATTGAACAAGATGGCAACGGTAACCTTACAAATACTGCCGATTGGGATGAAGATGTAGCAAAAGCACTTGCAGCTGAAGATGACATTGAACTCACTCAAGAACACTTTGACGTATTAAATTATCTTCGCTCAGAATATTTGAATGAAGGAGGCAATCAGCCCATGGAAAGAATGATTAACAAGGGGATGTCTAAAGTCTGGGGCAAAAAAATCAACAGTAAAGTTTTATATACCCTCTTCCCTGGTGCACCAAGCAAACAAGGTAATAAGATCGCAGGTTTACCTTATGTCGCTCGCAAGGGTGGTTATTAACCTTACAAAAAAATCTGAAGACAATAAAAAAGCCCTGCAAATGCAGGGCTTTTTTATTTCACAATGATTTTATATTAATCATTACTTCTTCGATGATGCAAATTCAGGATAAGCTTCCATACCACATTCTGAAATATCAACACCATTGTACTCTTCTTCTTCGGTAACTCTTAAACCAAAGATCATTTTAATGGCAAACCAAGTGATAAAACTTGTCACAGCAACCCATCCAAAGATAACCAACAAGCCTACAAGCTGAGTACCAAAACTTGCCGCATCGTTAGTTAATGGTACAGCCATTAAACCCCACATACCGACAACACCATGTACCGAAATTGCACCTACAGGATCATCAATCTTAATTTTATCCATCAAAACAATTGAAACAACAACCAAAAGACCACCAACAGCACCAATGATGGTTGCCATTTGAGGGCTTGGCGTTAAAGGTTCTGCGGTAATTG
>JABHHM010000092.1 GCA_018671575.1 Methylococcales bacterium
AATCGTCCCTAAGGAATGAAAATTAAATAACCTGGACATATTTCTTCCATCTTCACGTCATTTTCGATTGATCTTTAATCACAAAACCTCGCATTAGAACAACTAGTGCTATGGTTTTGCTCAATCAGATCAATCGAAACTAACATAAAGCTGAAACCAATATTGTCCAGGTTATTTAATTTTCATCCCTAAGTTATTTCGTACACGTTAGGCAACTCGCAAAAAATAAAAACCACCTATATTGCGTGTTACCTTACTTAATCCAATTAATTAAAATCATCGTTTTACCAGGCAAAGCAAGAATATTACTCTTTATGGTAATTTGTGCGGCTTGTTTATCTTTTTGAAAAGACAGCAAACGTTCAAAACCATTGGGTTCATTAAAACCTGTTGCAATCCAGCCATTGCGCTTTAAATTTGACCGATAAAAACGAGCATTACCATCAGCGGACTGAGTGTTGGTGATGGTTAATGTTTCCGACCTCACACCATTATCCATGGCTTCCAACTTGGATACAACTTGCGAACCATTCATGATTGGAAATTTTGATTCTTTATTTGACTCAAAGCCACCAGGTACACTTGAAACAACCAATGTTCCTTCAACCCCGCCCTCATATTCTTTTGCCTGAACTGAAAAATAGTTTTCGTCCTTTTTATAACCTAGGGTTGTGTACTCACCATTTTTACCTTCTATAATCGAACCAAAGCCTTTGGCTTTCCAAATATCACGGTAATATTGCATAACCCAACTCAAACTTCGCCCAACCGAAAAGGCCTGAATACTGGTAGGCAAACCATTCATTGCCATTTGTTGGCCAATCCACTGGACATTGGCTCCTGGAATGGGCTGAATAGTAGGCAATCTAACAGACAAAGGATCTTTCCCACCAAAACAAATAGCGGAATATAATATAAGGATAATCAGACTTGATAATTTAAATTTCATATTTTTTCTGAAAACATTGTTCAATATTACTAATATTGAACATAATACCTAATGGACAAAATAACAAAATATTAGAACTGTGGATAAACATGTATTGAACACTATGCATGTCTATCTGTGTTCATTCGTGGCTCCAATAAATATCTATTTCGGGTAATAAAAAACTTTATTTTTATAATAAGTTAAAACTGTACACCTATGATTATTCCATCATTATACCGCAAGGGCATAAGTTTCGTTCGAGGAGACAAACTACTCAACTCGGCTTTAATATTCAGCTCATTGTTAACCATCTTAGCAATGCCACCATTCGGTATTGGCTTAATGGGTTGGATCAACTTTATTCCACTATTTTTTATCTGCATTTATAAACCAAAACAAAGTCTATCTGCAGGCTTTTTATATGGTTTATTTCTCGGCATTTATTTTTTCTATGGAGCGTCTAGCTATAGCTTACTTTTATGGTTCTTAGTCAGTCTAATTTTAGCTGGTTTATTGGCAATTTCATTTTATTTCATCACTTTTATTTTTCATCATGTTAAATCATTAATATTTAAAGCATTTTCTGTCGCTTCAACGGCTGTATTGATGAACACTTGTTGTGGTCTATTAAATTTACCATTTGATTGGTCATTATTACTCACTCAATCATTACAAAGCCTGCAAATATTATCACTTGGAGGAACATCTTTACTCACCTTTATTTTATTCTTTTTCCAAACACTGTTGTTTTTTGTTTTGAATGACTTTTTAAATACAGTTCGATTAAACCACTCAATATCACAAACATTATTAACAACATTACAGCAAAACAAATTAATTTTTGTATTTATCGCTTCATTATTTATTGGAGTTCAAGGCTTCGGCTGGTCTCAATTAAACCTAAACAAACCTGAAATAACTCAACAAAACTCAACAAAACTCACCGTTGCCAGTATTCAAAGTAATCTTACTCCCGAACAATATAGCCACATTCAACTCGATAAAACATTGGAAAATTTATCACAACATCGACAACAATTATTTAATCAACTCAAATCTTATGGGAAAATTGATTTAACTGTCTGGCCAGAAATTGAGTTTGCGGGTTTTGAATTTCATCACCTTCAAACTTTTTTTCAGCAAAACCACAATAATTTAATGCCAATGCTGGTTGTTAGTCCGAATATTGATTCCGCAGGACATGTACAAAAAACCAGTTTTTCTATTTCATCTCAAGGCAAAATATTACACCAACACATTAAAACACAGTTGGTGCCACTCGTTGAAACGGGAATTCAAAAAGGTAAAAAAACGACAATTCATCAGTGTCTAAAAAGTAAACCGATTCATTTTATTTGTTTGGAATCAACCCAAATCAATCAGCTAAGCAGCCTAAAAGTTGAGCAAGCCGATATCATCAGTATTTCTGCTAATGATGCATTTGCTGGGCCTTCATTTTTACCCTATTTCCACGCAGAGTTTGCCAAATTATGGGCTATTCAGTACCAAAAACCTGTTATTCGTTCTGCAAATGCGGGAATATCAATGATTTTAAATCATCATGGGGAAGTTATTTCCAAACTTGATTTGTTCAAACAAGGTATTTTAGTTAACCAAGTGATCATCAATTCTCAAAATAATTCAACACCTAAGCATCACTGGGTTATTTGGATAAGCCTAATGATCTCAGGACTCACACTCATCTACTTTCTTTTTAATAAAATTGGCATCATTCCAATAAAAATCATCTCATTGAAATCAATCCTACTATTTTTTTGCTGGCTGGTTTTATTAGTCACTTTCCAACATCATTTTATTCAACAGCTTTACCAGAAAAACTCAAACAATCCTATTTTAAGACCATTTTCTAAACAATTCACTCTGGAAAAAAGCCAGGTGAAAGACATTCAAACATCAAAAATAACCGAAACGGCTTTCGCTTCAGTCGCCTATCTTTTAAGAAAATATGGTTTAAATGAAAGTCTTAATTCTATCAAACAATTAAGTACAGATTATTCTATTGAAGAAATCATTACTAAAAAAGGCTTTAAAGCCAATTTACTTGACCACAGACAACATCATGAAAAACGAATTTACACACCTGGACTCAGTCGATTTAAATCTGGAGAAATGGTTGTGCTCATATCAATCGATGATAACTCGGTACTCTATTATTCCCCCTTATCTGGAACTGAAAAAACAGTATCTAAACAGCAATTTTTAGCCAACTGGCAAAAGCAACTACTGTGGATTAGCGCAAAACCCATTTTGCAAGCTCAATCATGCCAATAATAGTGGCAAGACAAAACCTTGCCTTTTACTTGAAACATCCCATTGATAACGTTAATCTATTTATAACTTGAATCAATAACTCTTAAAGAAAAAAGAAACAATCACAACATGAAAATGCGCACTCTACATTGTAACGATAAAGATGTTTTTTTATGTAAAAGTGGTGTTTACGAAATATCCAAACTCAGCGAAGGCGGTACGGCCAATTTATTCAAAGGCAAATGTTTGTCGGATAACAACAAACTGGTCACATTCAAAATATTAAAAAAAGAACTGGCCGAACACGAAAAAACCAGAAAACAATTTTTCAAAGAATGTAAATTATTATCCATCATCAAACATCCTCATATTCCCAAACTGATAGAATATGGGCAAAGCAGTGACAGTTATTACATTGCTTATGAATACATTGATGGCATCTCCACCTTAGAACTGTTGCAATTTTCATATCGACACAAACATGGTGTCGCCCCACCTATTGCAGCCCATTTGTTGCGCTCATTGTTAAGTATTCTGAGATATTTACATACTTTTGCAAAACACCCAATCGTGCATGGAGACATTAGTCCTGACAATTTACTATTTTCCCCTAAAGGAGAAGTTCATTTATTAGATTTTGGGTGCATTCAACAAATCAAAACAGGAGAATCAAAATATAGTCCCTGGCTAGGCAAACCTTCTTATTTATCACCAGAACAAGCCAAGGCATTACCTTGGGATCATCGCAGCGATGTTTATCAAGCGGGTGTAATATTTTATGAATTATTGACAGGACAAAAATATATTTCGGGTAAAACCAGCCGAGATTGCGTCCTCATTGCAGCCAATCCTCCTAAAAAAGATTTTTCTAAAGTATTACCAGGCATGAATCAGAAACTCTATAACATATTGGGTAAATTTCTCGCCTCTAACATCAATGAGCGCTATCAATCCGCTGACGAAGCCTATACTGATCTTAGCGAAAATTGCCCCAAAGATGTCCAAGTCGGCATTTTAAATCGAGCGGGTGTTCGCCAACATACTTGAATAATCATAAATCGGAGACTCTTCAACTAATTTTTTAAGGTAATTATTTACATTTGAAATTAGGCAAACAACTGTATAAGATAGCTTTTTTCCAATTAGTAATGTGCACGAAATAAGTTAGGCAAGTTGCACTCAGATTTCATTAAGAACTAGGAGGCTGTCCGAGAACTCAGATTTTCGTCAAATCAAGGCATAA
>JABHHM010000002.1 GCA_018671575.1 Methylococcales bacterium
GCCGTATCCACCAAGTAGCATAGGTTGAAAACTTATAGCCACGACGATACTCAAACTTATCAACCGCCTTCATTAATCCAATATTACCTTCTTGAATTAAGTCAAGAAATTGTAGACCACGATTGGTATATTTTTTCGCAATGGAAATAACCAAGCGGAGATTAGCTTCAACCATTTCTTTTTTAGCTCTTCTCGCTTTAGCTTCACCAATAGACATACGTCGATTAATTTCTTTAATTTCATTAATCGTCAAACAAGTCTCTTCCTGGATCGCAACCAATTTCTTTTGAGCTCTAAAAATATCAACTTCATATTCTTTTAAAACAGCCGAGTAATCTTTATTTTGTCCAATTTGATCACTCAACCAATTCAAATCTGTTTCATTGTTTGGAAATGTTGTAATAAACGCTCTTCTGGGCATTTTTGCTTTATTAACACAAATATCCATGATAATTCGCTCATTCAAACGAATTCGCTCAATCATTTTACGCAATCTAAAGGACATACGTGCAACCAATGCAGGCACTATTTTCACTTCCATAAAGGCATCTGCAAGATTTTGACAGGCATTATGCCCTTCAACCTGACTTCTACCTTTCTCTTTCAACATGGAACGTATTTCGATAAATTGATCTCTTAAACCTGATAAACGCTCAAGACTTTCTTCCAAATCTGGTCCAAGTTCAATTTCATCTTCTTCAGATAGTGAATCATCACCACTATTTCCCTCTTGATTGGCATCAGCATTGAATTTATTAACAACAATTTCTTCTTCTTCATCATCAGAAAAACCATTAATAACATCAGACAAGCGCACATCACCATCTTCAACCTTCTGCACTTCTTCCAACAATAATTCAATCGCACCTGGATATCTGGATATGGCATTAACAACCTGACCCAAACCCTCTTCTATTCTTTTAGCGATGACCAATTCGCCTTGTCGGGTTAGTAACTCAACAGTACCCATTTCTCTCATGTACATACGCACTGGATCAGAGGTTTTTCCAAATTCACTATCAACGGCTGCCAATGCTGCTGCTGCTGCTTCAGCAGCATCTTCGTCAGTAGTAACATTCTGATCATTCATTTGAATATTTTCTAAATCAGGCGCTTTTTCATAGACGGTAATGCCCATGTCATTAATCATGCCTATAATATCTTCGATTTGCTCTGGATCGACAACGCCATCAGGCAAATGATCATTAACTTCCGCATAAGTTAAAAAACCTTGTTCTTTTCCTTTTGCGATTAACAGCTTTAATTGTGACTCTTTTTGTTCCATGGGGTACCTTAAAATAACTATAAAATCTTTGTTTTCAACAGTTTATTTAATTCAATCATTTCATCCTGATTCAATTGATTTGTTTTAGATTTATTCAGTAAATTATTTTTTCTATCATCTATCATTTCTTGTTTAAGAAAATCAAAAGTTGCTAAAAAATTTTTCTCTGAATCTTTTTCTGAAACTTCTAAATCTATTTGAGCCAGTTTAAATAAAAATTTTTCTTCTTGTCTTTCTCGCCAGTGTTCCAAAATTGCAGCCGTCTTTAAAGCTGGGTTTTTATTTAAAATATCAAACATTTCGGCCAACAACTCAGCACCAGGTAATTTTAGATGACTCCAGTTCTGCTCATCATCCCTCAAACTTGCAAAATGAGGATATTGCAACAATAAACATATAACTCGTCGGACTGGAGGGAAACCACTCAAACCAGATGTTTTTTGTTTTCTCTGCGGAATATTATTAACAACAGATTCCTGCTGATTAACTGCATTATCCACATGATTGACTGCATTGATGGTATTCACATCAATCTGACCAAAACCAGCCAACTGTTTGAGCAACATTTCTCGAAATATACCATGAGGTATTTGATTAATTAATGGTAACGATATATTGACTAACTTGGCTCGACCATCAATCGATTCCATATCACACTTTGCTAAATTTTTTGAAAACAAAAAATCAGAAAAGTTCATCGCATTGTTTATTCGTTCTTTAAAATCTGTTGCGCCACATCGTCTAACCATACTGTCGGGGTCTTCTTTCTCGGGCAACAATAAAAACTTAACCTGCCGCCCATCTTGCATCAAAGGTAAAACTATTTTAAACGCCTTTTTTGCCGCATCAGCCCCTGCTCTATCACCATCAAAACAAAAAATCACTTGCTTAATCAGTTTAAATAAGCGCGTCAAGTGATCTTCTGTAATTGCTGTTCCTAACGTCGCAACCACATTTCTAATACCATGCTGAGCCAACGCAATAACATCCATATAACCCTCTACAACAATGAGAGACTCCAGCTCACGATTTGCTTGCATCGCTTCATACAAACCATAAAGTTCTTTGCCTTTATGAAATAGCTTTGTTTCTGGCGAGTTTAAATATTTTGGTTTTTCGTTGGTTAATACACGCCCACCAAATGCAATAACTCGACCACGTTGATCACAAATAGGAAAAACAATTCTATTCCTAAATCGATCATAAGACCGACCGTCATCTTTTTCTATCACCAACCCTGCTTCGAGCATTGATGTCTTGCTTTCACTATTGATCGCCAACTTATCGTAAAGATTCGACCATCCTGGTGGAGCATAACCCAGCTGGAATATAGCGGCTAATTCTCCGCTTAATCCACGATTTTTTAGATAATCAACCGCTACTGACGCTTCAGGATGATTTTTTAACTGGCTTTTATAAAACTGATTTGCAAGTTTTAATATATTCCTACTATTCTCCCAGGTTTTATCTGGAGGCTCACTGGTTTCATCATATGGAACAGTAATACCTACAATTGAGGCTAATTCTTCAATCGCATCAACAAAACCCAAATGATCGTACGTCATCAAAAAACTTATTGCCGTACCATTTTCACCGCAACCAAAACAATGATAAAACTGTTTTACTCTGGAAACAGTAAAGGATGGTGTTTTTTCATCGTGAAAGGGGCAACATGCAGTAAATTCTTTTCCCGCTTTTTTTAGAGAAATCCTTGTACTAATTACATCGACAACATCGACCCGAACAAGAAGTTCATTAATAAAACTTTGCGGTATTCTTGCCATGCTTTACGGTTATTTGATAAAAAATGTAATCTTTAAACAATTATAAGGCACAAATATTACTTATGCATAAAAAATAATTTATAGAGGCATAGAACAATTGTTAACAGGAAAATACTAATTCAGACCCAAACAATGATTATAAAAACTTAGGCTAACTTTTCCTTGACCACCTTACTGACAACACTCATATCAGCTTTACCCATCATTTTAGGCCTAATGATTCCCATCACCTTCCCCATATCTTTCATACTTGAGGCCGAAACCTCTGTAATGGCCGAATCAATTATTTGCCCTATTTCTTCTTCACTTAAGGCTTCAGGCAGATATTCTTCAAGTACAGTTATTTCTTCTCGTTCTTTTTGAGCAAGCTCATCTCTTCCTGCTTTTTCAAATTGCTGTATTGAATCTCTTCGTTGCTTGATCATTTTATTGACAATCGCAATAACATCGTCATCGGTTAATGATATTCTTTCATCAACTTCTCGTTGCTTAATGGCTGCTAAAGCCATACGAATAGTTGTCAAACGATCTTTTTGCTTAGCTTTCATTGCAATTTTCATTGCATCTAACATTTTTAGTTTTAAATCTGACTCTTCTGCCATAAACTTATGCCTAGCTCAAATATGAAATGACGGTCTAATAATACCGTGTTGTTGAAAGTTGCCCAAGAATGAAATTTGTCAAATCAGCCCCATAATATTGTCTAAATATATTGATCAGGAGACTGCCCAAAAACTCATCTTTCCGCCAAACCTGCATTTATCCCTCAAGGTGGCACCGAGGGAAAATAGTCTAAAAATGCTCATTTACACACGTAAACTGCACTTTTTCGACAATTTCATGCCTTGATTTGACAAAAACCTGAGTTCTCGGACAACTTCCTAGCGTAAATTTGAGTATTTTTAGACAATTTTCCCAAGCAACCCTTGCAAATAAGTGTAGAGTTGGTGGAATAAAGCATTCTCAGACTTTCTCCTGAAAGAAAACTCAGGAAATAACCCCAAGTAATTCACCAGAAAAAACCAAACCTTATTAATACATACGAGGTTTTTGGCGCAATCTATCTCTGGAAGTTTTCTTTAAATGACGTTTTACTGCGGCAGCGGCTTTTCTTTTACGTTCAGCCGTTGGTTTTTCATAAAATTCACGCCTTCTCACTTCAGATAAAACACCCGCTTTTTCACAAGCTCGTTTAAAACGACGTAAAGCAATATCGAAAGGTTCGTTTTCTTTTACTCTGACATTTGGCATTCTATTCAGCGCTCCTAGCATGGTTATTTATTAAGTGAGATGTGCGGTAATTCAATTGAATCTAAGTTAAACCGCAGATGATATAGATTTACAACATTAAATTCAACATTTATATTGAATCAATCATAAAATTGTTTTACTTCCATTAAAACATTATGTTAGGAACGTGCATGAAATGGAAATATTCAAAATTATAGCCTATTATAAAGATCTCATTATTTAATTTAAAGATAAAGCGTATGCGAATACTTGGTATTGAAACATCTTGTGACGAAACGGGTGTAGCTGTTTACGATTCTGCAAAAGGATTATTAGGCAATGAATTGTATAGTCAGGTTAAACTTCACGCAAAATATGGCGGAGTTGTTCCCGAACTGGCCTCAAGAGACCA
>JABHHM010000272.1 GCA_018671575.1 Methylococcales bacterium
AAAAGCATAAGAATGAAACATGGTCCAAACATCACGCTCATTAAAGTCATACCAACCTCTGGTTGCTTCAAACAGTCGCATGACATTATAATGAGAGACTTCCACGCCTTTTGGTTTACCCGTCGAACCTGAGGTATAAATGACGTAAGCCAAATTATCTGGTGTGATGTTACTCTGTACAGTTTCCGAATTATTGAGTTCGATAATATCCCAATCGGTATCCAGACAAACAATGGCAGCATCATGTGCAGGCAATTGATTCATCAAACTTTCCAGTGTAACGATTACCGAAACCTGACTGTCTTCCAGCATGAATTGTAAGCGTTCAACAGGGTAAGCAGGGTCTAATGGCAAATAGGCACCACCAGCTTTGAGTATACCCAATAAGCCAATGATTAAATCAACCGAACGGGTGATGCATAAACCAACCAACACATCAGGCCCTACTCCATGATTGATTAAATGATTTGCCAATGAACTGGATTTTCGATCAATCTCGCCATAACGCCAGGATCGTCCTTCATAACTTACCGCTATTGATTTAGGCTGGCGACGACTGCGTTCTTCAAAAACCTGATGCAAGCAATATTTCTTTTCAATATGTTGAGGTTCGTTCCAGGTTTTTGTTAATTTTTTCAGTTCATCATCAAATAAATAATTGATATCAGCTAAAGTTTTTGCGCCATCAACCAGTGATTTTGCAGTGACTAAAATTCGATCTAACAGATCAAGGTCGGTAAAATAGTCGCTGTTATAATGTAAATTTAACTGCAACTGGTCATCAATATTTTTTGCGATAAACTGAACCTGATTTTCGGCAAAATTAATGTGTATATCTAACGGTGCCAAGCCCCCTGCTACAGAGATACTGGATGCAAAATTATAATAATTATAGAAGAATGAAACTTTGCCTTGTGGAATGAGTTGTTTCTGTAAAAAGACGGAAATATATTGTTCATCAGCCAATTCACGTAATTCTGATTTTATGGTATTTAGGTAGTCATTAACCTCTGATTCAGATGTCATGGCTGACAAATCAAAAATCAGTGGAATTTGCTGATAATAACAACCGATTGATTTCCGATGCTGTCTAGCACGACCACCCACAATTTCATACAACACAAAATTTTGTTCGGGGCGACAATATAATTTCAAAAGATACGCGTAGATGGCTTTAAAAAATATCGGTGCAGTGGTGGCTTTTCTTCGACAATATTTTTTAATTTGTCGCCACAATTGCTCATCGACCATGAGTTTTTTATGCAATGTTTGGTGAGTTCTCGGTAACACAGCGGTAAAATCAAGAGGTTCTATTGATTTTACTTTTTCTTGCCAGGCATTTTTTACATTTTCTGTATCAAAGACCTGATTATTCCAGGTGATGTATTCATTGAAAATAAATTTTGGTGGTATAATATCTTTATTACCTGCCATCAACAAATCATAAATTTCACACAAACGGTTCAAATAAACGGCCGCTCCAATGCCATCCATTAACATGTGATGAACGGTTAATACCGATATAAATCGTTGATTAGAAACTTTTAAAATTGAATTATAAACCAGTGAATCTTTTGGTAAATTATATTGCCAGTGAATACAGTCCTGAATTTCTTTTTGTAAAATTGTGTCGTCCAGTGGTTCTTGACTCAAATCTTGAATATCTAATTTGATAGGCCTTTTTTTCTCAATAATTTGATAGGCAGATTCCGCATAAGATGCACTACAAGAAACCATTTTAGCTCTTAACAATGGTTGTTCCGCATGTAAAGCCAATAAAGCTTTGTGCCACACCGATACATTAATTTCTCTGGCAATATCCAGCACATAAGCAAACGAGTTATATTGGGTTTGCGGATTCATCAAAGTATCAATGAATAAATCACGTTGTGAAGCCGTCAAAGGTAAAATCTGTTCAGTGGTGTCGGCTGAAACATCAAGTATTCGAGACAATTCACCTGAAGACATGACCGCTTGTGCCGAAATAGTCTGTTGTGGCTGTTTGACCAGATTTTCTAACAATTTTTGATAGTGCGACATCAACAACTCAATGCTGCTTCCATCAAATAAATCCGTATTGTATTCGACAATGGCGGACATTCCTTGCTCATCTTCCGAAATAAATAAAGTCATATCGTATTTCGAAATAGTCACATCACTGTTAAAAGGTTCCATGGATAAGTCGGGTAATTCATGGCATTCCATTTCAATGTTTTGCAAGGCAAAACCAATTTGAATTAAAGGCGTAAAACTGGTATTTCTCTCAGGTGAAATGGCTTCGACCAGTTGTTCAAAAGGTAAGTCCTGATGTTGGTAAGCATCCAGTATTTTGGCTTTTTGGCGTTTCAACAATTGAATAAAATTCTGTTCTTTTGACACATGACAACGCATCACCAGTACATTGACAAAAAAACCAATCAGGTTCTGTGTTTCCAGCTGACTCCTACCAGCAATAGGCACGCCGACACTGACATCTTCCTGCCCTGAATAACGTGATAAAAGAATTTGCCATGCGGTTAATAAGGTCATGAATAAGGTGACATTTTGATCTTTATTCAATTGTTTGATGTCAGTGACCAATTCAGCGGGCAATCTAAAATAGTCATGTCGTCCTCGAAAGGTTTGTATTCTTGGGCGTGGTCGATCCGTTGGCATTTTTAGAAAGGGTTCAGCACTTTGTAATTGTTTCACCCAGAAATTCAGTTGGTTTTCCAGGGAAACCTCTTTTAACCATTTACGTTGCCAATGTGAATAATCAACATATTGAACAGGTAATTCAGGTAACTCAATATCCTGACCTTGCACATAGGCAGAATAGAGAGCAGAAAATTCCTTAATAAAAATTCCCACTGACCAACCATCTGAAATACTGTGGTGCATATTGACCAGTAGAACTGAATCATTTTTTGCCAATTTAATCAAATGCACTCGAATCAGCCAGTCCACAGACAAATCAAAAGCTTTTAAAGAAAATTCAAGTGCCATTCGATGTGCTTCATCAACTGCTTCGTCCAATGCTTTGGCTGAATTATTCGCTTCGGTGATGGTGAATTTTTCAGTGACTTTCTTTACAATAGATGCCTTGCCTTTTTTAGTTTTAAAATTGATTTTTAATATTTCATGACGATCAATAATACAATTAATGGCTTGTTTCAATAGGTCAACTTTAAGTTCACCCGTTAAACGAACAGCTGATGGAATATTATAAATGGGATTCAATGGTTCTAATTGATCTAAAAACCACAAGCGTTCCTGTGCATACGATAAAACCAGTTGTTTATCTCTATCTACAGGGACAATTGAAACATTTTTAATGCCTACATTTAAACGTCGTTGAGCTTCAACAATTTCAGCCAACGAAGGCACATCTGAATGTTCAAATAAGACCTTGATGGGTAATTCAACTTTAAATTGATGATTAATTTGAGCAATAACTCGTGTTGCAAGCAATGAATGACCACCAATGTCAAAGAAATTATCATATAACCCCACCTCATCCAATTTCAGTACATTACTCCATATTTCCAATATAATTTCTTCGATTGGATTGCGCGGTAACGCTTTTTTATCTGCAACAGCAAACAATGTCACGTCAGTCTCAGGCAATGCTTTCAAATCTATTTTACCGTTGGGTAATAAAGGTAATTTGACAATTTTTTGATAACCGACTGGAATCATGTAATCAGGCAATGATTTTTTCAGCCAATTTCTGATATCAGAAATATCCAACAATTCGTCATCATCTAGTACATAAAAAGCCATCAGGCGTTGATTATCTGCTGATTCTTCTCTAACGATAACCACCGACTCTTTGATTTGCGGGTGTTGATTCAAACAACTGGAAATTTCCCCCAATTCAATTCTAAATCCACGCAACTTTACCTGATCATCCAACCTGCCTAAGAATTCAATATTGCCGTCTTCATGGTATTTAACCAAATCCCCTGTTTTATACATCATTGAATGATTATCAATAAAAGGATCTTGCAAAAACTTTTCTTTATTTAATTTTGATCGATACAAATAACCATTGGCAACACCCACTCCCGCAAGATAAAGCTCCCCTGCAACCCCCACAGGAACGGGATTCATAAAATCATCCAAAATATAACTTCGAATATTGGCAATGGGACGACCAATCGTAACGTTAGGTGACTCAATCGTTTCATCATAAATGGCAAAAGTTGCATCAATGGTGCATTCTGTTGGGCCATAAAGATTAATCACTTGCAAACCCAGTTCTGTGGTTTGTGATGCCAATTCGGTACTGAGTGTTTCACCACCACAAAAAACCCGTTTAATACTGAATAATTTTGATTCCGCTTCTGGCAGACTGAGCATTAATCGTAATAATGTCGGTACTGTCTGTAGAATAGACACTTTCTTGTCTGCAATTTCATTCAATAAATATTCTGCATCACGATGCCCTCTTGGTTTAGCAATAACCAATTGAGCTCCTGCAATTAATGGGGCATAAAATTCCCAAATTGAAGCATCGAAACTGAAGGGTGTTTTTTGCAATACTTTATCGCTACTGTTCAATGGAAAAGTATCTTGCATCCACAACATATGATTCACAATGGCTTGATGGGGAATACCGACACCTTTAGGTTTACCTGTTGAACCTGAGGTATAAATCACATAAGCCAGTTGTTTTGAATCAATCGTGATATTAAGATTGCTGTTGTCTAAATGGGTATAGTATTGATAATCTTTATCAAGACAGATTGTTTCGATATTCTTCACGGGCAACAATGCCAATGTCTGTGTTTCGGTAATAATAATTTTGCTTTGGCTGTCCATTAACATTAGATCAATACGATCTTCGGGATAATCTGGATCAACGGGTACATAAGCCGCACCCGTTTTTAAAACTGCCAATAAAGCAATCACCAAGTTATGTGATCGCTGTAGACAAATAGCAATCAAATCCCCATTGACAACCCCTTTTTCCAACAAATAGCGTGCTAAACCATTGGCTTTTTCATTAAGCTCACGATAAGTCAAAAATAAATCATCATTCGCTACAGCGATATCATCGCCACTACCGAGCACTTGTTTTTCAAACAGATGATGTAGATTTTGTTTGAAATCGTGCAGGCTATCCTGTTTGTTCCATTGGTGCAGAATCAATTGTTTTTCTTGGTTCGACAACAAATCAATTTGCGACAAGCGACAACCAGGTTCTTTTAATATCTTCTTTATCAACGTATTAAAATGAGATGATAATCTTTCAATGGTTGGCTCAACAAACAAATCAGCATTGTATTCAAAATCTGCTTGTAATTGATCATCAATTTCACTGACATTTAGAGTTAAGTCAAACTTAGCAATAGATGATGCCAACGGGACTGATTGCAAACGAATACCTTTACTGCTAATACTACTTTTAGGTGTATTCTGCAAGCTGAACATTGCTTGAAAATAAGGCGTAATATTCAAATATCTGGGAGGATTTAAGACTTCAACCAAGCGTTCAAAAGGGATATCTTGATGTGCAAAAGCATCTAACACCACATTTTTATTTTGTAATAATAATTCAGAGACGGTGGGATCGGCAGATAAGTCACTTCGGCACACCAAAGTATTGACGAAGAAACCAATCAATGGCTCAACTTCTTCGTTATAACGGCCTGCAACAGGAGAACCTATGGCAATATCATCCTGTCGGCAATAACGATGCAATAATATCTGAAAAACACTCAATAAAAACATATACAATGTAATATTTTGTTGCTGACACATTTTGTGGCATTGGTCGGTTGTTTCGGCACCAATGCTAAAATGTAAAGTTTTTCCATTATAGCTATTGATTGGCGCACGGGGAGAATCAAAAGGCAAATCAAGTATTTGTGTGTTGTCTAATTGATGACGCCAGTAATTGATTTGTTTTTCGATTACGCTGTCACTTAACCATTGGCGTTGCCAGAAAGCAAAATCTGCATATTGAATAGACAGTTCTGGCAAAGGCGATGGTAAACCTTCGGTAAAAGCTTCGTATAAAACAGA
>JABHHM010000163.1 GCA_018671575.1 Methylococcales bacterium
TGCTTTCCTTTTCTGATAATAGTATGGAAAGCTATTTAATTATAATAATGGAATACTGTCACGCACGCTTACCGGAAGCTCACTTAATGCCACGAAATGGCCCCAAATCATTAAAAGGTTTACCTCCAAATAACCAATGAGTTAGACGAGTCGCCAACCAATTACCAAATATAGCTTGAGGCAATAAAGCACCCTTCTCAGCTTGACCAGACAAGCGATTACCAATCACCAAATCAAAACCATTATCCAGTTTATCCAACAACAAATTCATTTCTTGTGGAAAATCAGAATAATCAGCATCAACAAAAATAATATTTTCTGGGTTAAATTTCAATGCATATTCAATGCCTGTCAAACAAGCTTGCCCATAACCTTTTTTAGTTTCAGAAATAACAGTTGCACCCTGCTGACGAGCAATGTTTGCTGTTTGATCAATAGATCCATTGTCAACCACAATAATTGCCAACAAACGTGCTTTTGGAAGATCATTGATGACCAGTGCAATCGACTGCTCTTCATTCATTGCAGGAATCACAACGACACAGTCTTTTAATTTGTGCTTATTTGAATTCATTCGTGGTTCATAAATATTAAATTGCTTGGCTAAGAGACAATACAATCACCTTACTTTTTCCCGTATTTCTACCTTTAAACACGTAAGATGCATTCAATGAGATTGAAAAATCACCCAATCCCGTAAAACTAGCCCCAACACCATAACGTGACACTTCTTCTTTTAAGGCATCAAATTCATTGGGTGAAAAACCAGGTTGTTTAATGTCCGTACCACTCAAGCCTTTAACAACATTAACATCCGCATTAAAGCTCCAGCTAGGCGAATAAAAATTAATCAGTCCTACATTATAAAAGACATCATCAGGCACTCTGCCTGAACGCTGACGCAAACCCAATTCACCATAAAAAGCTATTTTTCCATCATGACTCATTTTCCCTAAAATAGTTGAACCTTCCCAGCCTGATTCTCCATCACCAGGTGAATGCGGATTACCTTTAGAAGATGATTCATAATTACCTGCGACAATAACACCCAAACGAAAAGTCACCGTGGGTAAATTATCTTCAATGGTTTCATCAATCCAGCGCCAGCGAACTGCAAGATTGGAATCATAAAGCCCTTTGAAGTCACCTCGTGTTGCACTGTCAAAAGTTGAACGTGTATAACCTGTTTGAAAATCAACAGAATAATCCTCAATAAAAGCATATTCAGCTGCGACCATTAAAGTTTGTTGTTCAATATAAACCCCTGGAGCAAAACTCGTTTTATTGGTTCCTTCCCATAGATCATTAAACTTTTCATGAACCAATGATACTGAAATAAACCCATTGCCTTCCTCTGATATCCAAGGAAAATTTGCCTGGGCAGATAATGGTAAAATAAACAGTATTACGCTTACAATTAATTTATTCATGGCATGTCTCCTTATTTTATTCTATAACGTTTTTTCATATAACTGACAATACTATTGAACTGTTGCTCAGAGACTTTACCTTTAAAAACGTCATGTCCTCCTGCTTGACGTAAGTTCTTAGCCAAATTATTCCCCATTTTTTTAAGTTGACTTCGTTTTAACTTCAACGTGCCTTTATGACAATGTTTACAAGCAAGTTCTGCATTACCATTTAAACCTTTTTTAAAAATTTTCTTACCTTCGATATAACTACTGGCCAAAGAGGTACGATTAAGCGTTACAGGCGCAAAACTTCCTGATGCCAAATTAGCAGTAGAATATGCCATACCGATAATGACACAGGCAATTTGGATGAATGCAAAAATTGTTTTCATAAATAATCTCTGTTTGTTGTGAATAAATATATGACTTAAATATATACTAAATAACAGTTAATCAAAGTGTAAAAATAAAAGATCATGACCAAAATTCTTGGCCAATCAATATTTCAATGGATTCACCACAAGCCCAATCATTTTTTATTGATATGTGGAGGAATCACTTTGACTATGTATATCACGCTATCATGGTTTTCACATTCTTTCACCGAAATGCCTTTGACACTCTTCATTGTACTCATGATTTTTTGCGGAATTATTTGGGGGTTTTGCTGTTACTTGGCTACCATCCGCCAAGTTTGTTTTTCATTACCTATTGTTCTTGGGTTTGCATTAATTTTCAGAATAGCAGGTTTTTACACTGTGCCATTTTTTGAGGATGATTTCTATCGTTATTTATGGGATGGTTATCAGTTTGCAACCGTTGGCTCACCTTATTTGTACTCACCCGAAAACTTGTTTGACCTCCCTACCTTAACAGAAAACTTACAAAATATTCTTTACCAAGTTAATTACCCTGAATTAAAAACCATTTATGGACCCATTAACCAGTACATTTTTAAACTGGCTTATTTACTTGGCAATGGTGATTTATGGGCTTTAAAACTTTGCTTAATTGCATTTGATCTGGCGTGCTTATTTTGCCTATGGCTCTGGATACCTCAGCATAAACTCATTGTTTTTGCCTGGTGCCCATTGCTAATAAAAGAAGTTTCAATGACACTTCATGCAGACATCATTTGCATATTTTTTGTTACTTTTGCATTATTTTGTCTTCATAAACGGTATTTAATGCTGTCTGCTACCGCCTTATCTCTGGCCGTGTGTGCGAAAATTACGGCGTTAATTTTATTACCTTTTTTTCTGATTCAGCGACCCTTGTTACAAGCCTCCATATTTATAAGTTGTGTTGGACTCATCTATGCCCCATTTTTAACCAACAGCCTGGCTGGATTTGAATCAACCGCTATTTTTGCCAAGGACTGGCAATTCAATTCTATGATGGTTGGTTTTTTATCCTTGATTGTATCCACTGAAATGGCTCGTGGATTGTCCTTGCTAATTTTTATGAGTTTTTATGGTTGGATTTGGTATTACTGGTTTATAAACTATCGACACAGCAATCAGATAAATATGATTCCAGGAGATCAAATTTTTGGACTATTTTTATTCTGCTCACCCGTTATCAATGCCTGGTACTTGTTATGGCTATTTCCTTTCATTGCACTGCGTTTTTCCTGGTGGTCGATTGCTGCAATTACAATCATTCCGTTAAGTTACATTACGGGAGACACTTTGTTGGATAGTAGTCTGTCAGCTTTTCAACAACCTGATTGGGTTAGAATGGTTGAGTTTTTAGTGATTTTGGTTGCGATAAATTATGATAGGATATTGAAAAAAAAACTATATTTAGACTATATTTGAGTATCAGAAAAACAAAATTTTTTAATAA
>JABHHM010000183.1 GCA_018671575.1 Methylococcales bacterium
GAAAAATTCAAAAATTTACCCGAACCATTACCTTATAAAGATGCTGACGGTGCAATAGTTAGTTTGCAAAAATGTAGCATAGAACAAGTAAAGTCCTTATTTTGTCGCATAGAACTGCCCTCAGAAAAATGGAAAGATCATCGTCCTTTCCCTGCCCAACCCAAAGACTTTGTTACTTTGGGACAATTTTATGAAGCCATCTGGCAAGTATTTGATAAATTGGGTGAAGACATTGTTCTTCCAGACACCGTACAGTATGGTCTACCCATTTATCAAACAGGTGGTGGTCGTTTATGGGAAGTTGATAGCCTACAAAAAGCCTTGGATTTAATCACACAAAACCAATTGCAAACAGCCAGTAATGATATTTCCCATGAAGAACCGTGGGGACCGAATGGTATGAAGGAAAAAGCCCATTATTATAAATTTTTAGACATTGCCAACGGTATTATTCCGATTGGAGATACTTATAATATGTTACCTAATTGCAAACCTGCCGACATTAAAGAAGAATTACCCAGTGATTTGAATTTATTATTTGATTATGGTTTTTCCATCATAGTAGATTCCATTGAACAGTTGTATGGAAAACAAGCAGACATTAACTGTTTTTTTGGTATGGCAATGACCGCAATGAACAAAATCATGAAACCACTTGCCTATTTAATGATGCAAATTCCAATTGACAACAATGGTTATCAAGATTTTGTGGCAGGCCCGTCTTTCATCTATTATCACATTAGAAACCCCGATGATGAACAAGGCAATCAACCTTACATCAAAGCCACCAGACTTGCCCGCAAATTATTGGATGGCAATCACTACCCTTGTGGCACACCTGAATTTAAAATGCTGACAACCGCTTACGACGGCTTTCAAACAATCACCCCCTACTTGCTTGATTACGAATAATGAAAAAGCTGAGTCTAATAATCATTGCATTAATGATGTGTTCTTTAACGGGATTCATCATTATAAACCCAGACCACCCTCCCTCATGGTTAGACCCCAGACTAACCATGTTAGAAAACAATATGGCAACAGCCATTGCGGGCATTTTGATTTTAGTCGCCGATGTATTTTTACCTGTTTTTAACAGCATGGTGATGGCCATCAATGGAAAAATATTTGGCTTATGGGGTGGTGCAACTTTAAGCGTGATTGGAAGTTTGGGCGCAGTCATTCTTGGCTATTTACTCGGTGTTGGCGGCAAAAACTGGGAGCATAAATTACTCAACCCAAAAGAACTAGAACAAGCCAATCATTTAATTACAAAATATGGAGCATTGGCACTGATTGTATCACGCCCTATCCCCATGTTGGCAGAAGCACTGACCATCGTGGCGGGTTTAAATGGTTTTGGGCTAAAACGTAGCTTATTTTATAGCATGATTGGTATTTTACCCGTCTCACTAGCATTTGCCATGATGGGTGACACCACGGAAGCAGGTGTCAAAGGATTTGTTGCGGTTATTGTAACCAGCACATTGTTTTGGTTGATTGGTCAGAGGTTAGTTGATAAGGGATGAGTGAAAAATCACAAATATGCAACATAAATTACCAGTTTTTCGAAATACTATCATTTAATATTTAAACTACTTTTTCCGATGTCCCATCGGACACCCTGTTGCAGCAATCGGTGGTTCTGGATTATTTTGTAACTTAGTCACCCACCGCACCAATAATTTCCGCTTGCCTGGACTTAAACACCGAGTAATCGGCATATAGATTGAACTTTCCCACAATTCAGGTTTAACAACGCCCGAAAATTGAACCGCTTTTGCAATCACTTCATCTCGGCTAGAAAAATCAATCAATTTACTCATGGCTGGCAAAATATAATCATAATATTGCAAAATTTCTGAGTAAATAAACTCATACGTCAAATGATCATCCTCAATATCATCATAATATTCTTCAGCTTCTGGCAATACTCTCACCGACATATAAGAACAAAACCCCAAACCAATTCCTCCTGCCTCAATAGAACAAGGAAAAGCAGGAAAATCAGGCGGATAAAAAACCAACTGACAAAAACCAGGTTGCACCACGGTTAAGGTAAATGAACCTTTGCCATCTTTGTCTACCTCAACCAGATGCGGAATATCAACAATTTTAGTTCGATGATCGGCTTCAACGGGACGATGATGAGCAAGGTGGTCGGCTAATCGAGGAAATTTATCGTCAGGGTTGTTATTGTCGGGCAATTTAACTTCTTGTACTATTTTGACCTGAACCTTTTCTGGCAACTCACACTTCCCTTTATAAATGACTTGAAAACTGACCTTTCTACTATCGCCTGGAGCCAAATAAAGTCCCCTGGTTTTAGCATCCAACGTCACTTGATACGGTGACTCCAGCAAAACAGGTTGCTCTTGGTCTTGTAAGCAAATAGACAATCGACCTTCATTAAAGATTTGTTGAGCGTTTTCAGCAAATTCATTGACAAATTGACTGACATCCAATTGAACTGTTCCGCCAAATTTTTGGTATTGTTGTTTATTATTGGGAATCACACCCAAATCAAATCGACCTTTCGAATGTTCCAGATAAAGTTTCAATTCACCTAAGGTTGCTTTTTCAGGCGTATCACACAATGGTTGAAATGCCGTATTGAAACCGCCCAAGTCTGGAAAACAATTGGAAATATCCAAACTCAACATATTGCCATTAATTTGACAATCAGACCAACCAGGGAAACAATAAAAGGTACTTTTTCCCGAAGGAGGTGGTTCTAAATAGCTGGGTAACATGCCATTGTCTGGGCGTGGAAATAATCCTCTGCCCACCGTATTAACCGAAGCAGGTTCATCTTCACTCCAAGGAGCAATACTGCCAACCGTCACCAAATATCCAATATTTTGTCGCTCTTCATTATAATTTGGTGAAGTTTGTAAGAAGAGATAAACCGTATAACGAACCACCAAACCTTTACCCATCATTGCCGCTTTTTCCAAAGCCTCAAGTGCTGGGCTAACAATTTTTTTGTCACCATCCTGATTAAAAAACTTGAGTCCAGCTTTGGGAATATTGTGATAAAAAGTAGCCGATGCACCATGCTGACTCATGGCAATTGCCAAATTACGCCACGGATTCATTTGTGTGGCATGACCTCTGGAAATTTGATCACTAAAAAAGCCAAACGTTGGCTCATCATTAAAAGGTGGTGGCGAACCCGCAGAAGATGTTTGCCCAAGACGAAAACCATCACAAAATATTTGAGTAGAATAAGAATCTTTAGGGTCTACATCTACCATCACCGCAGGAATTCGTTCTGGTCGGGAAAAAAGTCGTCCACCCAACAAACTAATGGGTTGGTTGATTAAAGGATCGTCTTGACTGGTTGCTCCCGACTCTAATTCAACGGATACAATAGAGGTATCTGCATCAAACAATGCACGAAAATCACCAAAGAAATTAGAATAAAAATTCTGCCCATCAGATAACATGTTGGCAAAATAATTTTCCATGTATTTATGGAATTGTTGCTTGGTCATGCTTTTGGCAAAACCTGTCAATGTAATGGTGGCTTCATCAACCACAGGATAGCCTGTCATATCAATGGCCGCATTGTTACCTGTTCCCGTACTGAGTTTGAGTTTACCCATGAAATTGAGGCGAGGTAAGGATAGAGTTGTCATTATTTGAGCCTATTTTGTGAGGTAGATTTATTGTTATTTACAATCCCAAAACAATCAGTTGAATCGTGTACTCAGTTCTCCGTAGATTCAACTGATTTTTTTAGGATTAAGTAGGTGACCATAATTATCTTAACAAAATTTTCGCTCAAGATTTTTTGACCTTTGGTGTTACTGCTCTGATTGCATAGAGGTCTATTCGGTCAGAGTAGTAGTGCCAAAGGGCGGAAAATATTGAGTGAAAATGTTA
>JABHHM010000060.1 GCA_018671575.1 Methylococcales bacterium
AAGATGGGTAGTTTATTTATTGCGAGTCTGCGCTTAAAATTGCAACCAAACAATTGCCAGATTTGATATTGATGGATGTTATGATGCCTGGTATTGGTGGGCTAGGAGGCTGTCCGAAAACTCATCTTTCCGCCAACTCTGCGTTAAAAATGGTCTCAAAATGCTCATTTACACACTCTATTCTGAGCTTTTGTGATTGAAGATCGTTTGAAGGTGAAGTGAAGATGGAATTAAGAATGGGAAGTTGTTTCGTGCCCGTTCCTTAGGGAAGGGGACTACTTTTCAGTTTTTTTTATTGAAGGAATTATAAGTAAATATCAACATTTATGAAAAAAAAATCAGAAAATACCAAACAATATTCATTATTTAAGCATGAAACAGAAGTACTTGAGCAAATAAATGCTGTTATTAAAGAACAGCAGGATGGCAACGAACAAAACCCGTTGTTGAAAGACTTGCAATACATGCAACGAAATTATAATAAAATGTTTAGGAATCTGAAGATTCTGACTCGATTGAATGACCAGCAACAAAGTGATTTAACCTCAGCAAAAAGTAAAACTGAAAAATTGTTGAATATCCAACAAACAGTGACCAATATTATTCAAATATCTCTTAAACCAATAGCCTTTAAGCAGCAATTGTCTTTTATTTTGGATGAAATATTGTCCAACCAATCTTTCAAGTTACAAGGTAGTGGCTGTATTTTTTTAGCTGATCAGGAAGATTCTACTGTGTTTAAAATGGCTGTGCATAAAGGTATTGAGGATGATATTGTGCTTGCCTGCAGCAGTATAAAGTCAGGTGTTTGTTTATGTGGTCAGTCAGCAAAAGAAAAAAGGTTCATTTTTAAAAATTGTGTTGATGATGATCACACCATTCAGTCCAAATATAAAAAACAGCATGGTCATTATATTGTCCCCATTGTTTCTGGAAGTAATGTGCTGGGAATTTTGAATCTTTATTTGAATGAAGGGCATGAAGAAAATTCAAATGAACAGGATTTTTTATGGGCAGTAGCAAGTACATTGGCGGGGGTTATCGAACGCAATCAAACGGAAGAAGAGTTAGAAGCTTCTAGGAAAAAGTTGGTTGCATTAGTGGATCAATTAAAAGAAGCAAGAAATCAGGCGGTTATCGCCAATGAAACTAAAAGTCTATTTCTGGCCAATATGAGTCATGAAATTCGTACGCCATTGACGGCTATTTTAGGTTTTGCAGATACATTGCTTGATGAAGGCTTAAAGAAAGAATCAAGAAAACTGGTTACTATTATTCTTAATAATGGCAATCATTTATTGACATTGGTTAATGATATTCTTGATTTGTCAAAAATTGAAGCCAATAAGTTAGATATAGAAAAAATCCCAATGGATCCTTGTTTTCTTGCTAAAGAAATCGAAATGTTATTGGTTGGTTTTGCAGTGAAAAAGGGTCTTACATTTAAGTTAGAATTTAAGTTTCCATTTCCCCGACAAATTAATTCTGACCCCACACGACTCAAGCAAATAATTATTAACTTATGTAACAATGCCATTAAATTTACTGAAAAAGGCAGTATTCAACTGATTGTTGCTTATGATGCCGAAAAAAATGTATTGAATTTTTCTGTTATTGATAGTGGCATTGGTCTGACTGCAGATCAACAGCAGCGAATTTTTTCTGCATTTGAGCAAGCGGATAGCAGTACCACCAGAAAATATGGCGGTACTGGATTGGGGTTGCATGTGTCGTTACGATTGGCGGAAATGTTGGGTGGTGGTATTGACGTAGAAAGTGTCTATGGTCAAGGATCTTGTTTTAATATTTGTGTGGATGCAGGTGAAATTGCCAGTCAACAACTAATTCATCATCTTGATGATATGGAATCAACCGTCATCATCAAGCCCAGTAAATTGTCTATTCCAATGCTAAAAGGCCATGTTTTATTGGCAGAAGATGGTATTGATAATCAAAAATTAATTGCCTTGTTATTGGAAAAAGTGGGGTTGACAGTTGATGTTGCAGAAAATGGGCAGGTAGCCGTAGAAAAAGTGTCAACGAATTCATATGATTTGGTATTAATGGATATGCATATGCCTGTCATGGATGGTATTGAAGCAACTAAACAAATTGTTGCAAATAATTATGATAAGCCTGTTATCGCACTGACGGGGGGTGTCACTGAAGACAATATAAATACATTAAAAAATGCAGGTTGTCGTGACATTCTGGCAAAACCAATCGAAAAGAAAAAGTTTTATGATGTCCTTAAAACTTACTTGAAAAATGTCGAGAAGGATTCGATTAATCATCAAAAGACACCCGCTGACAAAAAGCTGTCAGGTCATGTGCTGGTGGTTGAAGATAATCAGCAAAACTTAGACTTAATTGCTATTTTTCTTAAAAAGTTAAATCTAACCCATGAATCCGCTGAAAATGGTCAAATAGGAGTTGATAAAGCCTTGTCAGGTGATTTTGATTTGGTGTTAATGGATATGCAAATGCCTATAATGAGTGGTGTTGAAGCTACAAGAATTTTGCGACAAGCCAATTATCCTAAACCCATCGTTGCCTGTACTGCCAATGTCAGTAAAAGTGATCTTGAAACTTACGAAAAAATTGGTTGTGATTCACTGATTGCAAAACCAATTATTAGAAAAAAATTCACTAAAATAATTGAAGATTTGTTACAAAATAAACCCGTTGATACGGATGCTATTAATACAGTATTAAGACCTGATTTGTCGGCAAGACTGTTGGTTTGTGATCATCGAAAAGAATTGACGCATCGATTAACTGAAATATATAAACCCACTAAAGTAATCATTGATCATTGTACGGCAACTGATGAGGTTGTGGAGTTAATGTTGTCTGATGATATTGATCTAGTCATCATTTATTATCGCATGGATGGGTTTGAGAAAACCATTAATATGTTGCAACAATTGGCTTTTCAGGGGCGTGTTTTGGCAATTGTTGATGGACTAGATCCTGCTAAATTAAATGACTCCAAAATTCAATGTTGTGACGATTTTTTAAGCATTTCGATGAGTGATCAGGCTATTATTGAACGGGTAGAAAATAATTGTCAAACCACTAAAAAAGAGGATGACAGTCATGTGGCAGATGATGATTGGGATTTTGATGCTGATTTTGATGATTCCAGTGATGCCATGGATGAAACAATTAGGATTCTTAGTGAGCAGTTCGTTAAAAGATTGCCACAAATTGTGGATCAAATAAACAATGCAATTCAGCTGAAAGATTGGACAATGTTGGGCGTTGAATTACACACTTTGAAAGGAACAGCAGGAAATTTTGGCTTTAATGATTTAACAGAGATTTCAAAACAAGCAGAAAATTATTTGAAACATAAAGAGTTTCATAAAGCAATGGAACAAATTACTGAGTTGCGAGAAAAATGTATTATTATTAGTAGAGATAACCCACAATAAAACTTAAATAAATTAAATATCCATGAAAAAACCCAGTATTTTAATTGCCGATGATGTTGTTGAAATGAGACTGTTAATGGCATCCATGTTACGAGAACTTAAGCTTAATGACATTATTGATGTGTCTGATGGTGAAAAAGTTCTCAGAGTTTATAAAACCAAAAAAACAGACATCGTCTTTTTGGACATTAATATGCCTGGCAAGGATGGTTTGCAGTGTTTGGAAGAAATTTTGAAGATTAGGTCCGATGCCTATGTTGTGATGGTCAGTGGTGAAAGTTCTATTGATAATGTAAAAAAAGCATTATCTCTGGGGGCGAAAGGTTTTATCGTTAAACCCTATAACATGAAAAAAGTGTCGGATATTATTAAAGGGTATGTCAAGTTCAAAAATACGCCGCAACATATTGATCATTAGGCATTATCAATGTCTGAATTTCTTGTGGTTTTTTATATGTAGTCTAAAATTATTTGTAGATGAAAGTTTATATGTCTAAGGACAAATAAGAGCATGTTAAATGAATCAATAAAACAATGTAAAAAAATGTTGGATAAGCAAGGTTTTATGTTGTATTTCAGAGGCCCGATGACACAGAATGATGTGGTTGAATTAGGTAAAACAATACAGCGTAATGTGTTAAATAACGAGAAAAATACATCAGTTAAAACCAAGGTTTTTTCAATTTTTGTTGAACTGGTTCAAAATATGATACGTTATTCTGATGACCAAAAGCTCAAAGAAATATCCAAATATGAAAACCATGAAAATTACATCATTGTCAGAAATCAAAACTCTGTATACAGCGTGATCTGTGGTAATGTGGTTGATAAGAAGAAACATGCCTATCTTGAGGAAAAATTAAATATTCTTTTGCAAATGGATCAACAAGAATTGAAAGTCTACTATAAAGAGCAGCGCAGAAAAGCACCTCCAGAAGATAGTCTTGGTGCTGGAATTGGCTTAATAGAAATGGCCAGAAAGTCAAGCGAACCCATTGAATATGAAATGACTTCAATTGATGACCAATATTCCTTTTTTTCAATGAGTGTGACAATTTAAATGATAGATAACTTATTAATTAGTTCGACCGAAACAACGCCCGAAGTCAATTTTTATGCTTCACAAAATAAAGCTCTCATGAGAGGTGAATCCTACCCAGAAAATGCCGCTGAATTTTATGCCCGTGTTATTGAATGGTTAACCAATTATGTTGAAAATATGAAAGAGGATGATTTATTTGATTTTTTGCTTCATCTAACCTATTTCAACAGTAGCTCATCTAAAGTTTTGTTGGATATATTTGATTTGTTGGATGAAGCAGGAGAGAACGGTAACAAAATTGTCATTCATTGGTTGTATGATAAAGGCAACGAGACATTGCAGGAATATGGTGAAGAATTTCAGGAAGACTTTGAAAATGTCGAGTTTTTGCTTGAAGAGGTATGATTTTTACTATTCGGGTATTGTTTGTGTTAGGGGGGATTCATAGTCGAAATCCTAACACAACGATATCATCTCTAGTTGTTTGTTCTCCTTGGTAAGTTGTCAGTCTTTCTACTAATTTTTGTTTTTGTTCGGCAAATGGTAATGTAATATTTTGTAATAATTCCTTTCTAAACTTACGTTGACCAAAACAAAAATGATCCTCATCACCATTTTGATCAATACAACCATCAGAATATAAATAAAATGAGTCTTCGGTCTTATAATTGATGACGTGATTGTTATACGAGTAATGATATGTGCTGCGTTTATAACCAATGCTTTTATTATTGCCTTTAATAGTGGTCAGTTCACCATTGGAAACCATTAGCAATGATGATTTTGCACCAGCAAATACAATTTTTTGTTCATTGGTATTGATATAACAAATGCTTCCATCCAGACCGTCATCTGAGGTTGTATTGGTAATTGATTTATCTTGTTTTAATGTGTTTTTAATGAAATTGTTGAGCTCACAGAGAATTGCACCAGGATCATTTGTTATTCCCTTGTCTAAAATATGTCGGATACCTGAACTGGTGACCATTGTCATGAAAGCTCCTGGTACGCCATGCCCCGTACAATCGAAGACCATGACTAAAAAACCATTATTGACTTTTTCAAGTAGATAAATATCGCCACCCACAATGTCTCTGGGTTGCCACCAGACAAAATAATCATTAAACAAAGCGTTCATTGAATCAGTTGAAGGCAATAATGAATTTTGGATATTACTCGCATATTCAATGCTGTTTTGAATCTGTAAATTAGATTTGATTAGCTGTGATTGGCTTTGTTGTAATTGATGGTTGGTGTTTTGTAAGTCCAATGTTCGCTCTTCAACCTTATGCTCAAGGTTTTTACTGTATTCTTCCAGTTGCTGATAAGAGTTTTGTAGTTGGTTGGCCATCTTAGAAAAAGTGTTGGATAATAAGCCAATTTCGTCATTTGATTTTACTTTTAATTGAGATGCGGACGAAAAGTCACCTTTTGCCAATTGTCGTGTAGATTTGGTCAGTGCAATGATGGGGTGAGATAGTTTGTTGGCAATGACAATGACAATGGCAAGACCTAATACCGCTAAAATTAAAGCCGTAAGAATTGATTTAAGTATTATGTTTTTAATGCGTTGTTCGCTATTTTTAGTCGATTGATCAATTTCATTCTGTAGTTGTTTTAACGAAATGCCAAGTCTCAATACTCCCCATGGTTCGGTGCTAATGACCAAAGGTTCAATAAATTCCAGTACCGTATTGCCTTGTTGATCATATTCTTTTATTTGACGGGTCATTACATTGGCGGCAAAATAATCAGATTGTTCCTCAAGTATTTGACTTTGTAGTTGTGGTTTAGCCGTATGCGCAAATGCGATGCGAGATTTATTCATTAATATGGCGTAATCCAGAGCCTTGTCTGATAATACGGCTTCTTCCAATATTTTAGTGATACCGAAAAAATTAAAGGAGGCAACGCTCTCTTCTGATTGTTTCAGTAAACTTTTTGCCAGCAAATTTCCTTTATCATTCAAGTGGCTTTTAATTAGGAATACACGACGTTCCAATGCTTGTTTTGACTGGGTTCGTTGATCAAAATATTGTAAAAGTGTTGAAATGAACTGTAAACAAAAAATCATTCCCAATAAAGCAAACATCAAACGAAGGCGAATACTGATAAATCGTTTATTCCCATTCATTCAATAATCTCCGTTACGGAATCAAAAGATTCCTCATTAAATTGAAGACGTAATGCATCAACCTGTTTCAAATTCAAAATAATATGAGTGCCTGCGGGATCTTGATGGTGTTTTTTAATGTCTTGTTTGAGTAGAATTTTTTCTGCCAATGTTGCCGATTGACTGCCAATGGTTCTAGGGTCTGCTGAAATTGTCAGGGTGCTGCCAAAGTTTTTAAAGGCAGGTTCATAAGAAAAAATGGGTACGGACGCTCTATTTGCCAACTTAAATAAGCTGACAACATTTTTTCGAGATGATAATACCACGGGGTCAGCCAACAACCAGATTGCGTCTACTTTTTTAAGTAATTTTTTAGCAACTATATTAATAGACTGATTACGTCTTAGAGGTTGAGCGATCACCTGAATATTCATTGTTTTACTGATTGTCATCGCTTTATTAACCAATTCAGCGTTATAGGTTTTATTGTAAAGGATACCTATTTTATGAATTTTAGGAAAAAAATAGTGGTAAATGAACAATTGATAATTCAATGGAACTTCAACTGCAACACCATAAATGTACTTATTGGTGGGTAATCTTTTCCAGTTAATGATGGAGGAGAAAACCATGGGCATGGTTAATTTATTATTGTAGGCCGCCATGTAGGCTTTAGTACCAATGGCATAAATCAAGTCTGGAGATTTTCTGTCAATAATGCGGGCAATTCGACGGGCATTGACTCTGGTTTTACTCATGTCCAATACATCAATGGAAAAATTATGATGACTGGAAAATCCTGTTTGTGCTTGCTGGTATTTTGGGACAGCACCATTTGAATTAATGATTAAAACCTTGGTTTTAGCAAAGGCTGTATTGTTTAACAGTAATACAGTCAACAACAGAACAAACAAAGTCATTGATGATTTAAAGCTCACTTGTTGATGAGAGTTATTGATATTCATCAGTTAATACCTGCTTTACGCAATTCAACGTTATCAATTGTTTTCCAGCCGTCAATGCCAATCATTTTTAATTGTCGCCGACCTGATCTTGATGTTTTCATTTCTTGAAAGATCCGTATTAGGCTTTGTTCTTCAGCGGATGTTTTTTGTGGAAATGATAAGACAGGCAGTAAAATTTCATCAGTACGCAATAAAATAGATAATGTTTTGTATTGACCTGGATTAAATTGGGCCAATTTTTCCATTGTGCTTTCAAGCGTAATGGCCGCATCGGCAACCCCAAATGCCACAGACATTAATGCGTCAATATCTTTGGGAACATTTAAAAATTGAATGGATTTAATTAAATCATCGGGTTGTTTAACCAGTAGTTTTGTCAGGACTTCCTTTGCATAGCTGATATTTGCCGAAGAAGCGATCACTCCCTGTTTTAAATCAGCAGGGCTAATCAGTGATTTTTTTGTAACCAGAACTTTTCTTGCGGTTGATTTGCCATTCTTTGTTGCCACTAAAGAAATTTTAAGACGTTTTTTGAAGTGGCCATTTAGCTGTTGAAAAAACCAGCTAGATGTCAGAAGAATAGGTCGTTTATTGTCTGTATTAATGCTTATAAATGTTTTGGGGTTTTTGAAGGGCTGTAACCGATACGGGCTAAGTTTTGACAAATAATTATCGTAAGATCGTTTCAACGAAGTAAAGCTACTGATGTTGGTTTCGGGATTATAAAAATTGATGGTGTTGATTGAATCAGCAAAAACGGGTGATATTGTCAGTAAAACAATACACAGAGTCGTGATTAAATGAGAAAATACTCGATGACTAAACATATCGATAATTAATTAGAATGCTATATTTTGTGGTTTAAACTTAAATACTTTATGTCTGTATATTATACTTTTATTTGAAAATATTCATTAAATAATTGTTTGTTTTTTTATGCTAAACTCAAATAATGACTCATTTAAAAAGACTGACGTGTAATAAAAAATACCGTTGTTAACGAAGGCATGAATAAATTAAAAAAACTACCCATCGGCAAGCAAACTTTTAAAGATGTCATTGATGAAGGCAATCTTTACATAGATAAAACCCAAATTGCCTTGAATTTGATTGCAAATTTCAAATATGTATTTTTAGCACGCCCAAGACGGTTCGGTAAATCATTGTTTTTAGATACATTGAAAGAATTGTTTGAAGGGAATCAGCCATTATTTAAAGGTTTGTATGCCGATAAAAATTATTCATGGGATCAAAGCTATCCAGTTATTCATATTAGTTTTAGCGGTGGTATTCACAACAAGGATGACTTAACGGCTGAGCTGTTTTCTATCTTGGATGATAACAAGCAACGCTTACAAGTCACTTGTCAGTCAGCAAACAATATCAATCTTTGCTTTAAAGAATTGATTGCCAATATTTATAACAAATACCAACAGAAAGTAGTCATTTTAATAGATGAGTATGACAAGCCCATTTTAGATAATTTGAATAATATATCTCAGGCTCTGATCATTCGAGATGCACTGAGAGATTTTTATACCAAAATCAAAGATGCAGATCGTTACATTAAATTTGCGTTTTTAACAGGGGTCAGTCAATTCAGTAAAGTGTCTATTTTTAGTGGTTTAAATAATCTGGAAGATATTACTCTTAATCCTCAGTATGGTTCTATTTGTGGATATACTCAACAAGATATTGAAAGCCAATTTATTGCCTATTTAAAAGGTGTAGATTTAGAAAAATTAAAAGCCTGGTATAACGGCTATAATTTTTTAGGCGATAAAATGTATAACCCATTTGATATTTTATTATTCATCAAAAATCAGCATCGGTATGAAAATTATTGGTTTGAAACGGGTACGCCCACTTTTTTGGTCAATTTGATCCAACAAAAAAAATATTTTTTACCACATTTTAAACAGATCGTTGTCGAACAAAATATCATCAATAGTTTTGATATTAAAAATCTTGCCATAGAAACCATTATGTTTCAGGCGGGCTATTTAACCATTAAAACAGTGCAACAAAAGAGAAATCGCTTGATTTACCGACTGGATTTTCCAAATCTGGAAGTTAAGCAAAGTTTTCACGATTATCTGCTGAACTCATGGGTGAATACGACACAAAAAAATACCATTGCCGATGATTTATATGACTTGTTTGAATCGGGACAAATCGAACAATTAGAACCCATTATCAAAAGATTGTTTGCCAGTATTGCCTATACCAACCACATTAAAAATAATATTGCCGAGTACGAAGGCTTTTATGCCAGTGTTTTGTATGCTTATTTTGCTACTTTAGGACTGACCATCATTGCGGAAGATATCACCAGTCAGGGTAGGGTGGATTTAACTTTACAGACAGGCAATAAAACTTATATTTTCGAGTTCAAAGTGACCGATGAAGCACCTTTAAAACAAATCAAAGAAAAGCGGTATTTTCAAAAATATTCGGGAGAGGTTTATATTGTTGGAATTAACTTTGACAGGAATGAGCGCAATATTAAACAATTTGTGTGGGAAAAAATAGCGGTGGCTGATTAATTGAGCATCAGCATAAATCCATCAAAAATTCATTTTGATGGTCAGGATTAGCCGCTAATTTTTGTTCATTGGGTATGACGATAAAATCCATTAATTCCAAGGCAATATAACCCAGTAAATTAGGTGTTCCCAAAGGAAGATCGCAGACTTCTAATGTCACGGTTCTATCCATGACCGAAATTCTTAAACCAGAATAAATACTACGCTTAACTCGACCGTTGGTGGTGATTGACCAGCGTTCACCTGTTTTGATTAATTGTAGTTTTTGGATAATATCTGGCGTTAATCCGACTAAGGCTGCGCCTGTATCCACCAACAGGTCAACTTCGCCGTAAGAGGTGTCGGTGACGAAGTTTTCCAATAATGCACTGACGATGATTTTACCCATTGATAATTCTCTCATTCAATATTTGTAGGTATTTATTTGGTGGAAGTTTAGGTTAAAACTTGTATTCCAGTTCAGCCACTACGTTACGGCCTCGGTTGGGGGTCTGGAGTAAATTGGTTTTTGATGAGGGGCTAAGGTAGTCTTTATTACTTAGGTTTTGACCGCTGAGTTGTACTGAAACACTGGGATTAACTTTGTAATTGACTGCACAGTTTAACAGGTAATAACCTCCTCTTGTTGGAATTGACGCAATTCGACCATGATAGGATGTTCTCAGGTTAATATTAAAACGATCCTGATGATAATTGGCTATAAGAGAGCCTGAGCGGTTAGGTGAAAAGTTATCAACTCCCGAAGTAATCATTGTATAACTGCCTCGCATGACAAGGTGATTGTTAATGGGTTTGTTAAATTCAAATTCTAATCCCTTAACTTTTTCTTCTCCCTGGTTAATAACAGTATTGGCACTAAAACTACCTGTGATTGGAGTTGTTGTAATTATCTCACTGATTGTGTTATGAAATAAAGTTGCTGAAAATTCGGTGTTACCTAAGCGCTGAAAGTAAGCCAGTTCAATGGTTTTAATTTCTTCAGGTTTAAGATTTTTATTGCCTTGTACTTGTGGGTTGTTCCTTACATATAATTCATCAAATGCAGGTGCTCTATAGGCAGAGCCAAACATAAATTTAAAGCGTGATTTCCAGTCCGTACTATAAATGACCGCCAAACGAGGGTTGACGGTTGAGCCAAAATCACTGTAGTTATCTGCACGAACACCAGCGATTAAAGTAACCGCATCTAATATTAATTTGTCCTGAAAATAGGCACTGCTAATGGTTCTGTCTTCATTGTCGATAAATGAATCGTCACCTTTAAAGGTGTGTAAATTACCATCGCCCTGAAATTCAAAGGTGACCAGATTGTGTGTGGATTGCAATGAACTGTCATTAATTTCTTGTTTGGCAAATCCTATTCCCGCATTGATGATATGATTTTCTGATAAGGGATAACTGGCATCAACTTTAATTTCTGTATGGCTGGATTTTATCGTAGGCCCTGCAATGACCCGATTAGATAAAGCAAAACCAGGTGCAAGTTCAAAACCTGCAGGAAAAAGAAAACCCTTTGCATCCCATTCGGTAACAGCATGGCTAACATTGATATCAAGATCCAGTTTTTCCATGAGAATGGGTTGGTAAGTTAATTTAATAAAGCTATGGTCAGCTTCACTGTGATTAATGTCATCTCCTAAAAAACCTGTGAAGAAAAAGTCATCATATTCACGATGAGAGTGGCGTAAAGTTATGCTAAAATCATCATAACCTGCGACAGTGTATAAATCGATACCATTACGAGGGTCACGTGTTTCGTCATCGGTTTTACCTATTTGATCCGTCACATTGCGGTAGGTTTCACCTTTATCAGAAAAAGCTTTGGCAAAAAAAGAATAATAACCCTCCCCCAAATCACCTGCATAATTGACCGAAATATCTTTTCCTGAAAAACTACTGGCTCTGGCAGTTACGTTTTTCTTATTGGGGTTGGTGATAATGCTGATGACACCTAAAAATGCATTGCTACCATACAAAGCGGAGCCTGGACCGCGAATAATTTCTACTTGTTTGACATTGTCCAGAGTCATTAAACTGTTTGAAAAATTAGCCGCACCATTGACTTCGTTGACTCGTTGCCCATCAATTAAGAGCAAAAATTCACGGGCATCAAATGAGCGCATTCTGCCTCGTATGGAAACAGAATCTACTTCCGTATTTTCAGCATTTTTAAAAGTTTGAAAGCCTGGTACATAGTTTAATAAATCATATAAATTTGTTACACCCAAATCATGAATTTCCTGCTCTGTAAAAACGGTGACAGATGAGGGGGCATCAAAAACAGTTTCTTTTAATTTTGATGCAACGGTGACTTCAACTGATTCCGTTCGTAACCAATCCAGTGCTAGACCGACATCTTCTCCAGAGCCGTAGAGGTTTGTTTCAGCCAATACGGATGTGCTGGAGAGACATAAGGCAATTAAGGGTGTGTATATTTTTCTGTTTTTTATTTTTTTCATGAATATTTTCGCTGACTCTCTTAGAATAATAGTGGTAGAGGTTTTTGTATCAGAATACCAAGGTTGTCGTATACTTTTTGACTATTATAGAGCATATTTTGTTACTCCGAATAAAAAAAGTCAAAGTTACGTTTGGTAATGCCCACAGGAGGTAAAAAAGCAGTTGATGTAGGAGAGGAAATTATACCGTTATGGGTTGAATTAAGGTGTTTAAACTGTCTGGTTAACCCCATAAGCCCAAATGAAGTAGCAAATATTATAATGAAAGTAGCTATATCATCATCAAAAATAGCCACAAAACCTAATATACCAGTACCAGTCTTTAGTTTTGTCTGTTTTTATTAAAACTTCCATTTAATTAAACAATCGCTTTGAATCACGATAGAAATTCTCATGAACACCTAAGTTGAGTAGCTCTAAAGTGAGCGTTTCTTCAACATAAGAATAACCAAGTAGCATCAACTGATTAACCATTGTGAACTTATGCACTCGCATAAAAGCAAGGTCACCAGATTTTTGTTCTCCGATCTCTGGGTCTTCGATGATTTTTTTGACGGCAATATCCAGCACTTTTTTTTGATTATGTTTAAGTTTTTTAACCGTTTTTTTAAAAGTTGGTGTTTGTTTTATAGATTCGACTTTAGCCAAAGCTATATTCCTCAAGCTTACCAGCTTGTTTTTCAGCTTGTGCAATAAGTGATTGTTGAACAAAAGCATAAGGAAGATCAGGATTGTCTTCCATAATTTTTCCGATTTTTGCCCAGTGTTCTATTTGTTTGGCTGTAGAGCGTGAATGAGCAGTGCCCAATATTTTGGCTCTTTCAACCAATGCTTTTTCTAATCTAATGCTAGATGTTGCCATGATAAACTCGCTATATACTTTGCTCTAATGCAATTATTGTAGCATTGTGCTACAACGTTATCAATCATAATGGGATTCCTATTTAATTTATTGCGAGTTGCCTTAAATAAATAGGTTTGCCGTAAAGTGACGATATGTCATTATTCTCAATAAATTTTTAAAAGCTCCATATTTCTTGATTAGTTCCATATTCGTACATAGAATACGAATATGGAACCATTAAAGAGAAATCTAATCAAAAAAATAAACAATTTGCTTGAGTTTTTCCCCGTTGTCGCACTTTTGGGTGGTCGTCAATGTGGAAAAACAACGCTGGCTAAAATGTGCAGGCCAGACTGGGCATACTTTGACCTTGAAAGAGATGATGTATTTGATCGAGTCAATGGAGATTCATTGTTGTTTCTTGCGGAACACCATTCAAACATCATCATCGATGAAGCTCAAAAATCTCCCATTCTTTTTAATCATTTAAGAGGCGTTATTGATCAGGATAGGAGTAAAAAAGGTCGATTTTTATTGACGGGGTCTAGTAGTTTTGACTTGTTACAACAAATTACAGAAACCTTGGCGGGAAGAATTGCTGTTTTAGAAATTCCGCCCATGAAAATGAATGAATTAGAAGAAAACACAATTCCTCAATTCTATCAAATTTTCAATCATACGCTGGATCATCATACAATAGACTTGCTCAAAACAATTCAAGAAAAACCATTGGCTATCAAAGCAATTAAGGAGCATTTTTTTTATGGTGGATACCCAGAACCTGCTATTTCAAAAGTTCCCTTTTTTTTCAAAAACTGGATGGATAGTTATTTTCATCAGTATATTAACCGAGATATCCGCACATTATATCCACGTTTAGATTTAATAAAATATCGTCGTTTGTTGTCCATGTTATCTTATTGCAATGGTCGAATTCTCAATAAATCAGATATTGCGAGAGAGATCGAAGTGGGTGAAAAAACGGTTAGAGATTATCTTGAAATAATTGCAGGTACTTATTTTTGGTTTAATTTACCTGCCTATAAAAGCAGTAAAATAAAAAATACAATATCCATGCCCAAAGGCTATTTTGTTGATTCTTCCTTGTCATTTTTTTTACGTAAAATTGAATCAGCAGAACAGTTTGATGCTTTTCCTGATTTTGGTCGATTTTTTGAAGGATTTGTTATTCAAGAAATAATCAGAGGGGTCAATACCGCTGATACAGTTAATGTGGATTTTTTTCATTACCGAACCAAAAAAGGTGCCGTGATTGACCTTATCATTAATGGTTCTTTCGGCACGTTACCGATTGAAATAAAATATGCATCCCATACCAAGAAAAAACAAATTTCAACATTGATTGATTTTGTTGATAAACACGATCTTCCATTGGGGTTGGTGATTAATAATTGTCAGGAAGTATCGTTGATATCTCAAAAAATCATTCAGTTTCCTGTCGGACTGATTTGACGGCTTTCATTGCTATTTAGCTGATTTATTTATTATCAGGTTGGCTACGTGTGATACGGGGCATTGATCAGCTCATATTTTATATGGAAGTACAATTGCCAACCCTGACTTATTAAGTATAATTGCCACATAAGTAGGTGACCATAATTATATTAACATTTTCACTCAATATTTTCCGCCCTTTGGCACTACTACTCTGACCGAATAGACCTCTATGCAATCAGAGCAGTAACACCAAAGGTCAAAAAATCTTGAGCGAAAATTTTGTTA
>JABHHM010000001.1 GCA_018671575.1 Methylococcales bacterium
TGGTCGCTATATCATGAGTAATAATTACGACTACTCTAAAATATTATTAGACTATTGTGTCAAACATAAAGCATCCTATTTGTATGCTTCCAGTGCCGCTGTTTATGGTGGTAATTTAACCTTTAAAGAAGAGCCTCAATTTGAAGCGCCACTGAATGTTTATGGTTATTCTAAAATACTGTTTGATCAGCATGTTCGCCGAATGATTGACTGTGCAGGTATTCAAATCGCAGGGTTTCGATATTTTAATGTTTATGGTCCAAGAGAACAGCACAAAGGAACCATGTCGAGTGTTGCTTTTCATTCCAATACTCAAATGCACGAGCATGGGAAAATTAAATTATTTGAAGGTTGTGACGGTTATGGCAATGGTGAACAACAACGTGATTTTGTTTATGTTGGTGATGTTTGCAATGTCAATTTATGGTTTTTGGACAATCCAGATAAATCTGGAATATTTAATTTAGGCACAGGTCGCAGTCAATGTTTTAAGGATGTTGCCAATGCAGTGATTGACTATCACGGTAAAGGTGAAATTGAATACATTAAATTCCCTGATCATTTAAAAGGTCGATATCAAAGTTTTACAGAAGCCGATATTTCAAATTTAAGATCGGTTGGTTATGACAAACCATTTAAAACTGTTGAAGAGGGTGTTAAAGAATATATGGAAGTTTTAAACGGTTAGAAAACTCAGTAATATAAATAAAATAGGTGGGTTTTTATCAATAAATCCACTTTTTTAACAAAATAAATAGGTTAAATTGATGAGAAAACAAAACAAAAGTTTGAGTTATTTGCTGGCAATGGTTTTAATGGTCAGTGTTTCTAGCGTGTTTGCGGCTTCTGATAAGTTATTTCAGTATAAAGGTAAAGAATACAGTTTATCAACGTTGCCATCAGGTTTGAAAATCACCCTGCATAAACTTCAAATGGAATTGTATCGGAAAAAATTATCATTAATAGATTTGGCTGTTTTTCAACTTTATTTAGATGAAGAAACTAAAAAAACAGGAAAATCCAAAGAATTTGTAGTGAATAAGGCATTGGCTGTTGATGTACCATCAGATGCTATTTTAATGAAATTTTATGAAAGAAATAAAGCCCAAATTCCCTATCCATTTGAAAAAGTTAAAGATCAGTTACAAAAAATGATCATGGAAGAAAAAGCCAAATATAAACAAGTTCAGTTTATTCAGGATCTAAAGAAAAACAATCAATTTAAAAGTTTTTTAATGGCTCCAGAAGCACTAGAAGTTTCTATCAACACCAATGGATTTCCCGTTAAAGGTAGTTTGTCAGCCAAGGTTACCATCATCAAGTTTGCAGATTATCAATGTCCTCATTGCAAACATGCCGCTGTTGAATTAGAACGGATTTTAAATAAATATGAAGATCAAGTTAATTTTATTTATATGGATTATCCAATTAACCGAAGCGGTATTTCACGAGTGGTTGCCGAAGGTGCTGTGTGTGCTGATGAACAAAAAAAATTCTGGGAATATAATGCCATGGCATTTGAACAACAAACTCAGTTGAGCAAAGATTCTCCATTGGAATTGGCCAAAGATTTATCACTAAATATTGATACCTTTAAACAATGTTTGGCTTCTAATCGTCCTGCTGGCAAGGTGAAATTGGCTGAAGCCGAAGCTCAAAAATTAGGCTTGACGGGAACGCCTGCTATTTTTGTTAACAATAAAAAAGTCAATCTGGTCAACATAAATAGTGATATATTGGCGGCAGTTAAAGAAGCCATTGAACAAACAAAATAATTCTTTGGTAAAAATTTAATGGGGGCTAAAAAATTTCAAACCATTGATGACTTGGAAGAGAAAAGAGCCAAAGATGAAAGGCTTGAATTAATCAATGGTGAAATTATTTGTCGTCCTATGGCGAGAGCAGAACATGGCGATATACAGTTAGAAATAGGCGGCGAACTCAAATCACTCAAACGTAAAGAGGATCCAGGTGGGTGGTGGATCATGACTGAAGTTGACGTATTTTATAATGAGCATCAACGTCCAGTCCATGATATTGCGGGGGTGGAGAAAAGAACGTGTCCCTGAAAACCAAAAGGAGTGATTGATATTCCGCCTGACGGGGTTTGTGAAATAGCCTTTGGGTGCAAGTAAGATGGGTAGTTTATTTGTTGCGAGTTGCCTTAAAGCCCTTTGAAGAAATTTGATTTGGATTATGTATTTAGTTAGAAATTTTTTATCGGGTCATCTACACTTTAAAGGTCATGCTGTATTTAGGTAACACGTAATAAATAAACTACCCATAATACGAGTTGCCTTACATATTGAAAAAATAAAGTTTTTTAACAATAGATGTTTTTATTTTTACCATGAAGAACATATACTTTATGGCTAAATAAATTCAGTACAATCTTTATATGATAAAATCTTGCTATGTTCTTGGCAAAAGGTAAACGATGATTCAGCATGGTTTTTCATTAATTTTATTACTGCTCATCAGCTTAAATTGCATGGCAAATGAAGTGATCACCTTGTCGGATAAGCAGGGTCAATATGACATTGGTCATTCAGTCAGTATTTTAACAGAACATGGTGAATCGCTGACCATCAAAAATATTTTATCCCCCTCACTGAAAAAACAGTTTAAACAAAGTCAGTCAGCCGATCCTGGTTTTGGTTTTACCACCAACACTTATTGGCTAAAATTTTCTGTTAATAATCAGCGATCTAATCAAGACTCACTGATTTTACAAATTGCCAATCCTTTATTGGATGATATTCAGTTTTATAGTCGTGAAAACAATGCTTTTGTTTTGAAAAACTCTATCGGAAGAAACTATCCAGTTGCCCAACGGGATATTAAACATCATTTTTATTTAATTAAAATTAACCCACCTCGTAACCAAATAACTGATTATTATTTGAGAGTCCAATCGGCTGATAACCTGACTATTCCATTGAGTATTTGGGATGTTGAAACGCATCGTCAGTATAGTTACAACGAGCAAGCAGTGCTTGGGATTTATTATGGTGCGGTTATTGTGATGATTCTCTATAATTTGTTTTTATTTTTCTCATTTAAAGACCGAAATTATTTGCTTTATGTGGCATCAATATTTGTTTCTCATTTGGTGGTACAAGCTTGTTTTAATGGTTATATTGCCATTTATTTTTTACCTGATTCAAGTGAAATATTAAAATTATTAACACCCGTTTCTGCTTGTGTTGCCGCAATTCTAGCGTCATTATTTGCCATTAGTTTCCTGCATGTCAGGAACTATGCTATCAATTTTTACTATTTTCTCAATCTTCAAATTGCTTGGCTCATAGGCTTGATTTTGTTGATGATCAGTGGTGGTTATGGTGAATACACCTATTTGGTTCCTGCATCTATTGTTGTGACTGCATGCAGCTCATTGGCCATTGGGGTGATCTGTTTGGTTAGAGGTTTTCGTGCAGCAAGATATTATTTACTTGCTTGGGGCGTGTTTAGTATCGGTGTTTTGAGTTATATTGGTTTACAGTTCGGCTTTGTTCCCGTCAATATTTTTACCCAGCATAGTATGCAATTGGGGGCTGCTTTGGAAATGACATTAATGTCGATGGCATTAGGTGATCGAATCAATATGATGATGCATGAAAAAGTAGAAATTGAAGAAAAACTCAATCAGATTCTGGTGCAAAGTGAACAATTTAAAAATCAGTTTTTAAATAACATCAGCCACGAATTTAGGACGCCTTTAAATGCAATTATCGGTTTTAGCGAAATGTTGCAAGAAGAAGTTGCAGAGTTAGATCCAGAAGAAGCGATTGATGATTTAAAAAGAATTGAAGAGTCGGGTTATTTCCTCTTGTCTATTGTTAACCGATTATTGGAATTTACCAAAGCAGAATCAGGTGTTGATGATTATCGGCCTCAAATGGTTGTTTTAAAACATGTCATCAGTGCAGCGGTTGAAGCCATTAAAAAACATGAAAAAACAAATAATAATCAATTAACACTAAATTGTCCTGATTCTATTCAAATCGAAAATGATCCTTATAAATTAGGGCAGATTTTTGCCAATATTATCAGTAATGCCTATAAGTTTACTAAAAATGGTGAAATAACCATTACGGTGTCTAATATTAAGAGAAATGAGCAAAAAATGGTGATGATTTCCATTAAGGATACGGGTATTGGGATGGATGATATGGGTAAAATTTTTCAAATGTTTAACCAATTGGATAACTCGGATACTCGTGCTTATGGTGGTTTAGGGGTGGGATTGTCATTAGTCCATCGGTTGTGTGAAATGATCAATGCAGAAATAGATGTAAAAAGTAAAAAGAACAAAGGGACGGACTTTCAGCTGTATTTAATGGTCTAGGAGGAGGCTGTCCGAAAACGCATCTTTCCGCCAGAACTGCGTTAAAATTCGGCTCAAAATGCTCATTTATACCTGTAAACTGTGCTTTTTCGCCAAATTTTGCCTTGTTCTGATGAAAATCTACATTTTCGGACA
>JABHHM010000055.1 GCA_018671575.1 Methylococcales bacterium
AAGATGGAAGCAATATGTTCAGGTTATTTAATTTTCATTCCTTATTATTTACCGAAATAGATATTAGCCATATATTAAAGTCACAGATTAATACAAATAGATATGATGATGTTTAATGAGTGTCTGTGTCCGTCCGTGGTTCTAAAATATTTTATTATTTTGTCCTAAAGGTCATCATCTTTTAAGTGTAGCAAAGGGATGTTAGGTGTGTTGATTTTATTTGGTGAGCAAATAATTAAGAAAAACTTAAAGCAAGTAGAAGTGTATTGTCCTGTTTGTCAAAAGAAAACAAAATATACTTTGTCAAGAACTCGTGAGTTTTTTACTCTATTTTTTGTTCCCGTTATTCCAATGCAGGAAATTGAATATTTAGCCGAATGTGAGCAATGCAAGTCATCCATGCCTCCTGACTTCATCAGTAATGGATGCCAAACTATTTTTCGTGCACCTTATATTGAGTCGATTGTGATTGTTGCCGCCCAAATATTGATAGATTTAGGTTATTACCAAAATAATATTGATATTATTCATCAGGTTTTTGAAGAAATGACTGGGCAGTCACTGGATGATGATGTTTTGTCTGCTGCCATAGAAGAGTTGAAAAACGGCAGTACAGGTGTGTTGGGTTCAATTAAGCTAAAGTTGAAAACAATCAATGAATCGGGCAGTTTACTCATCATTCAAACGACTTTTAAATTTTATTTAGGTCTGGGAGCGTTAAATGAAAGAGAACGACAAATTATTTATTCCATTGGTTTGATATTTGGCTATGGTTATTCGACAACAGAAGCTATTATTGATGAGATGAATTGAGTGACTTTTATTGATATCCAAGTTTCGGATTCAGGTTGAAGTTATGGTACACTTTCGTCACTAAAACTATTGAGGTAAAAAGACTGTGTGTGGAATTGTTGGGATTGTCGCAAAAAAACCTGTGAATCAGTATTTGTATGAAGCATTGACGGTGTTACAACATCGAGGTCAAGATGCGGCGGGAATCGTAACTTGCAAAAATGGTCGTTTATTTTTAAGAAAAGACAATGGTTTGGTCAGAGATGTTTTTCATACTCGGCATATGTTAACACTCAAAGGAAATGTGGGTATTGGTCATGTGAGGTATCCTACTGCGGGCTGTTCTTCTTCTGCTGAAGCACAACCATTATATGTCAATTCACCTTATGGCATTACCTTGGCTCATAATGGAAATTTAATCAATGCTGATGATTTAAAACGAGAACTATTTTTAGATGATTTAAGACACATCAATACCGAATCTGATTCGGAAGTTTTGTTGAATATTTTGGCTCATGAATTGCATCGTCTAGGGAAAGTCAGAATTGAAGTAGCAGATATTTTTAATGCCGTTAAAGAAGTACATAAAAGATGTAATGGTGGTTATGCTGCCATTGCAATGATTACGGGATACGGTGTTTTAGCTTTTAGAGACCCTAATGGAATTCGCCCCGTCTGTTTTGGTAAACGTGAAACCGAACAGGGTACAGAATACATGGTGGCTTCTGAAAGTGTAGCGCTTGATGTCTTGGGGTTTGAACTGGTGCGTGAAATAAAGCCAGGTGAATCCATTTTTATCAGTATGCAAGGTGACTTTTATAATTGTGAGTGCGCGGATAATTTAACGCATGCTCCTTGTATTTTTGAATATGTTTATCTGGCGCGTCCAGACTCTATCATTGATGATATTTCTGTCTATAAAGCCCGTTTACGCATGGGAGAAAAATTGGCTGAAAAGTTGCTGAAATCTTATCCCGAACATGATATAGATGTGGTTATTCCGATTCCAGATACCAGTCGAACTTCTGCTTTACAATTGGCGAATGCTTTGGGAATTAAGTATAGAGAGGGTTTTATAAAAAATCGTTATATCGGACGAACGTTCATCATGCCAGGGCAGGAATTAAGAAAAAAATCAGTTCGTCAAAAACTCAATGCGATTGATTTGGAATTCAAAAATAAAAATGTATTGCTGGTTGATGATTCAATTGTCAGAGGAACCACCTCCGAACAAATTATTCAAATGGCTCGTGATTCGGGAGCAAAAAAAGTTTATTTTGCTTCTGCCGCACCTCCTGTTAGATATCCTAATATTTACGGAATTGATATGCCTGCTGCGGACGAATTTATTGCTCACAATAGAACGGATGAAGAAATTGCTCAGGAAATAGGAGCTGATTGGTTGTTGTATCAAGACCTTGATGATTTAATTGAGGCGGTTAGGGGAGATCGTGCAATTGATGAATTTGATACATCATGTTTTGACCAAAAATACATTACCGATGTTCCCGATGACTATTTTCAGTCTTTAGAAATAAAACGGGCTGATTCTGTCAAAGGCAATGATCAAATTAAAGAAAATACAGCCATTGATTTACATAATAACTCTTGAGGAGTGTCATGGACGCTAAAAAATACAAAGGTCTTGCTACAACAGCCATCAGGACTGGGCATCACCGAACGCCAGAAAATGAGCACAGTGATCCCATTTTCCTAACCTCCAGTTATGTCTTTGAAAATGCAGAAACTGCCGCTGCCGTTTTTGCAGGGGATACGCCTGGAAATATTTATTCAAGATTTACCAACCCAACCGTTCAATCATTTGAAAAACGACTTGCTGCAATGGAAGGTGGTGAGCGTTGTGTGGCAACGGCCTCTGGCATGTCTGCTATATTGAGTGTTTGCATGGGGTGTCTAAAATCGGGAGATCATATTGTGGTTTCTCAAAGTATTTTTGGTACCACAACCGTTTTATTCAATCAGCATTTGACAAAATTTGGTATCGAAACAACCACTGTAGAATTGACAGATATAGAGTCCTGGCAGTCAGCTATTCGCGATAATACACGACTGTTATTTTTAGAAACCCCCTCAAACCCACTGACAGAATTGGTTGATATTAAACAGTTGGCAGAACTGGCTCATGATAATGATTGTTTGCTGGTGATTGATAACTGTTTTTGTACGCCTATTTTACAGCGTCCGTTAGAGTTGGGTGCAGACATCGTAGTACATTCTGTGACTAAATATATCGATGGTCAAGGGCGTTGTATGGGAGGAGCAATTATCGGCAGTGAAGAAATTGTAGGTAAAGATGTTTATGGTTTTTTGAGAACAGGCGGGCCGACCATGAGTGCTTTCAATGCCTGGGTTTTTATTAAAGGATTGGAGACCTTGTCGGTAAGAATCAGAGCGCAATGTGAATCAGCGATGAAAATAGCCCAATGGTTGGAACAGCATGAGCAGGTAAATCATGTTTATTATCCTGGTCTGACATCACATCCACAGCATGAATTGGCAACGCAACAGCAAACTGGTTATGGTGCCATTGTGGCATTTGAAGTCGGCAATTCAAAACAGGATGCCTGGGATTTTATTAATCGAATCGATATGATTTCAATCACCGCAAATCTGGGTGATGTTAAAACAACATTGACTCATCCAGCGAGTACCACACATGGAAAAATTGCACCAGAATTAAGAGTGAAAGCAGGTATTCAGGAAAATTTATTGAGATTATCAATCGGTTTAGAAGATGTTGAAGATTTGATAACCGATTTATCATGTGCATTTAATGTCGACTGATTTAGTAGAATTAAAAGACATAAGAAAAAAGAATCTTGGCGATTTAGTTTCTCTTTACGAATACAACTATATATTAATTAATAAACTGGCTCCTGACATCCAAAGTCAACAAGGGGGGAGGGTGTCCAGAGTCAGTCAACAGCTCGATCTCTACATGAGTGTGCTGAATACCTCTAAATATACCACAACCATTAAACTAACCTATTTTTTCAGAGAAGAATATAATATAAAACACATACCTGATATTCGCATTAAAATCTATCATGATGCACGTTTGGCTGAGGTTTTGTTATTGGATGATTCTGGTGTTAATTATGACGTGCCGTTCAACGAAAAAATATTCTGTAGTCTTTTCGTTAAAAAATGGAAAATTAATAGTTTTTTGAATAAGTGGTTGCACTATTGTTTAAAGCAGGGGCATCAGTTTTGTATTGAGAATAAAATCTGAAAATTTATTGCCGAAAAAGCGCAGTTTACGTGTGTAAATGAGCATTTTGAGACCATTTTTAACGCAGAGTTGGCGGAAAGATGAGTTTTCGGACAGCCTCCTAGAAAACAACACTATTTATTGTGAATTGCCTAATATCCCGCATAAGGATTCTCATAATCGAGTTTAATATTGTATTTAGCCTGGTGTTTTTTCCGAATATTAAAGTCATGTTGAAATGATTTGTTTGCTCCCATGATTAAGGGAATGGTCATTTTATATTTTCCCACATCTAGTTTTTCAAAGCTGTAATTACCAAGACCGTCTGAATTGGTTTGTTGCTTAACCAGTGTGTTCATATTGGTTAAAGTGATTTGTAATCCCGCAATATAACTACCATTGATATCTTTTAGAATGCCTCTAATGGAACTTTTGTCATCAGCATTCGATAAACTGGAAAATAAAATGATGATTCCAAAAGCACAAAATTGTTTAAACATAGTAATTTTCCAAATAAAAAATTCAACTAATTATTCATTTTAACCACAGGTAGACACTGATAAGCATGGATATAATTCATGCTGTTTTAAGGTAACTCGCAATAAATAAACTACCCATCTTACTTGCACCCAAAGGGCATAAAACTCTTTTATCCGTCTTATTTGCCACAAAAATAGTTATGTAGAGCGACTACACGCCTATTTTTGTAACAAAAAAGACAAACAATATTTCTGCGCAATATGGATAGTTTATTTATTGCGCGTTACCTAAGAAGTAGTTATTCAATATATCATAGCACAACCTTACTCAACATCCCCCGATAATATATAAGAACGATTATTTCTTCGTCTAAGTTCATCTAAGTTTTGGTTGTTACCTGATGCGCCTAAAATGGGTAATTCAATGGCTCCTTTAGGAGTAAATAAACTGGCGTACTGTTTACCACCGTTGGACCTAAGATGTATTGCAATTTTTCCAGGTATGCCGTTGCCATAGTGAATGGAACGGTCAAATTTATTAAGGGTTGTTTTTCCTTTGGGTGTGAATTTGTTGTTATTGACTCTAAATACAGAGCGAGCAGTTCTTAAATCTATGGCATAAAGATTTGATTCCCCCGTGTTTGATGAAGAGCATTTGTTATTATTTTGAACAAAACTTGAAGGAGTGTAAGTCAAGAATGCCACATTGCCAGCAAATGTAACTGCCGAATGCCATGATTTCTCCCCAGGCTTTTGTAAAGTAATAAACCAGCCTCCCACATCTCTATCAATTTCATTCTTTTGTTTGTCTAATGTGTACGTGGTTTTTTTAACAGCATAAGATGCATTTGATTGTGATTGATGGTTAGTCATGTCTGCTAATTGACTATTTTTAATGGGATAGTCCTTGATGTCGGAGGCAGTGGCTAACTGTGTATGAACTTTAAAATCCATAATGGCATAAAATTTATTTTTAACAGTGGTTCCTTTGGGATTTGGACGTGTACCCGTGCCGATGAGTAGAAAATCTACTTTCCTATTGTTGTAGAAAGTTCTAACGACATCAATGCGGTTGAAAACACGTCTGTCATTACCGTTAGTGCCACCCAGTTGCGCAACTTTAAACAGAGTGATTTCTTTAGGGTTGTTGCCCGATGAAACCGTTTTTTTATTGTTACCATTATCTTTTGGAACAATATCCGCTCTCCAGATATTACCCCCTGTGTCACCAACATATAAACGATCTGTTATACCATCAGAGTCACTGTCAAGAATTGAGACAGTGGCTGGCATACTGTGTGTGAGTTTGCCGTTGATGGGTTTGTTTTTTGTTAATCGCCATAGTTGTTTACCTGTTACTGCGTCAATGGCATAAATATTTGTACCATTTAAGTCTTGGGTCGAATTGGCATCCTTATTGGTATCGTAGCCACCTGCAATAATCATTGAAAGTGTTTTTTTGCCACTTTTGTTATGAAGATAAGTGATTTTAGGAGTTGACCAGCTTTGGGCATTATCTGGTAATTTGTAAGACCATAATAATTTGGGTTTGTCAGGATTGATGACATTCAGTGCATAATAATGCTGTCCACCACGTCTCAGACCGAAGAAAACAATGGCTTTATCTTTGATGGAATTGGTCAGATTACCATCTTTATTGCCATCTTTGGTATAAACAAAAATACTGCCGTCAACACCGTAGGGGTGGTCTGATGTATTTCCCTTTTTTTCAATATTGTTTTTTAAGTTGATCAGTAATTTTCCCGTCAATTCTTTAGGGTAAAATGCCCAGCTTTCAGGATTTTGCTTGCCTGAATAATCTCCTTTAAACATATGTAAAAAGCCAGCATTGGTTCCAACAACTACTCGTGTGTCTTTATCTGAATAGCGTATGGTGGCAGGTTTAGAATGCAAAATATCACCAATAATCCAACTTCTTTCATCGCCATAAGCCCATCTTTGAACCGCACTGTTAACATTTAATAGTTGTTGAAATTGTGATGGACTATTGACCAATGTTTTTTGGTCATTGACATAGATTTTTCGAAGATTAAAATTCTTTTTGGCATAATTGAGTAAATCTTGACCATATCCTTCTTTGATGATATCTGTTTTTAATTTTCCAGTCTTGTCTCTGGCAAGTATTGTTTTATTTTTATCAATAAACATTTTGCCATTATGCATATAATATTTTCTAAGGTTGCCTTTCCATCGAGGTTTATTTGATGCAGAAAAACCACTTAAATAAACCTCATCCCCATGACTGAACTGATCATTTGAACTGGTTGTCGTCGGTGCTTCAATTGTTGAACTACTATTTTTTATCTGATCCATAGCGGCTTGCAATTTAACGGCAAGATCATTGCTGTTGGCAAGATAATATTCACCACCACCGAGTTTTGCCATGTCTTGTAGTAGCGGAATATTTTGTGTAAAACCAATAGTGTAGGTTTTTATTTTATTAGCTTTGTTGTTCAATAGTTTTGCATCATTGATACAGTTGAATGATGGAATGTCTCCTGATGGTTGACCATCTGACATATACAGAATGCTAGATTGGCTACATTGTTTGGTTTTTGGTGCCGTATAGCCCCCGACATTGTAGACAAAATAATCACGAGCTACTTTGTAGGTTTTGCATAAAGGTGTACCGCCAGAAGCAACCAATCCATTGATGTTATTAATTAATGTATTGAGTCGTTTACTGTCTGTATCCGCAATCAAATTAACAAAGTTTGCAGGCAATTTATTAGATTCTGCCGCTATACTGCCATTTTTCCTGAATCTCATGAGACCATAATCTATGTCTGAGTTTTGCTTTAGCACTTTAGCTAAAGCTTTTTTTGCAATCGAAATTCTGCTCGGGTTATCCCATGACATACTGCCTGAATTATCAATAACAATCATTACTTGCGGCTTATTGGTGATGAATTTATAAACGTCAATGTCATCTGCATAAGAGCTGAATGAAGTTATAAATGATAATAATGTTGATAGTAAAATTGGCTGATTTTTTTTCATGGGAAAGTCCAAAATATAGTTTGTTTGAATTTTTTAACAATTAGCAAATCAGAGATGAAATTACTGCTTTTTGTTTTTTTACATGATTTTCAGTCTAGCATTATTTTTTATATAGCCTATCAACTTCGGAGTCATTGGAGGAGATTTTCAGATAAACGGTTGTTGATAAATATGCTCAGTTAAATCAGTGTTTGGGGTTAGCCCAACTTTCGGCAAATATGTCGTAACATATTGATAAATATATATGTGCTGATTTTTTTGGTCACTACACTCTACGACCGATTTTTTCATGCCTCCTTTGTTGAGAAACTTTGTTTTTGAGATAATCAGTAAAGTACAATTAGTTTTTGTAATGGCATCAGCGGAAACAGGGTGACCGTCTATAAATGAAATTTCACCCAGAGACTCGTAGCCTCCAATGGTATTAATGACTCTGTCATTAATAATGATGTCAATATTGCCATCTAATATGACATAAAGATTCGGGACATAACTGCCTTCTTTAAATAATGTGCAATTTTTTTTAATAGAAACAATGGTTGCATATTTTGTTAAAATTAGTAAATCAGACAACGGTAAAGAATCAAAAATTTCAGATTGCTTAATTTTATTAAATAGATCTTCACTCCATTGAAATGTGTGATCATCTGGGAATTGTTGATTTTTCGGAATTTCATTTATTAGATTTTGCATTGATGATGAATCCGCTGTTTGTCAATGGTTGTAATTGTTGAATTGATTCAAGAATTATAGTAAAGAAATATTTAATTGCGATAAAAGTTGATTTGGTTTGTAGTCATTATTAATACCTGTCCATAGTTTAGGGGGAAAAACAGTCTGAGACCTTTGCACAAGCCATCTTTTGTTCCATAACTGCGTTTACCACTCAAGGTGGTGTCGAGGAAAATAACCTGAAAATACTCATTTATTCGAACTATGCAACTGTTTGAGTAACGTAATTTCGTGGGTAAAAGATCGAGTTAATATAATAAATTTACTTTTGAAATTTAAGAAACTACTCTGAAATAACCATTTAAATTAATAGACACTCAATTATGTTAAA
>JABHHM010000191.1 GCA_018671575.1 Methylococcales bacterium
AAACATTAATCTTCCCCCGTTACCATCAATGGGATGTGGTTAAAAAACTCATTCATTCTGCCGAACATGAAGGTTCAGGGCATAAATATCTGATTCAACACAGTGCCGGTTCAGGTAAATCCAACTCCATTGCCTGGACAGCGCATCAATTATCCTCTTTGTATGATGACACTGGAAATAAATTATTTAATTCTGTCATTATTGTCACCGACCGTACGGTACTGGATGAACAATTACAAGATACCATTTACCAGTTTGAGCATGTGGATGGTGTGGTTGGGCGTATTAACAATAAAGAAGGTGATGGTTCTAAATCAGAAAAATTGGCCAGTTCACTGGAAAACTCTCAACCGATTATCATTGTCACCATCCAAACCTTTCCCTTTGTCTTAAAAGCCATTGAAAACAGTGTCAGTTTAAAAGAACGTCGTTATGCTGTCATTGCAGATGAAGCTCACTCCTCCCAAAGTGGTTCTACCGCAAGACAGTTAAAAGAAGTGCTGATGGTTGATGCTCAAGAAGAGAACGAAGAGTTATCAGCCGATGACATTCTCGATGCAACAGTGGCTTCACGTCGAACTTCCAGTAATCTGAGTTATTTTGCGTTTACCGCGACCCCTAAAACCAAAACGCTGGAATTATTTGGTCGTTTACCAAACCCCAGTGAAGCCCCCAGTAAAACCAATAAACCAGAAGCCTTTCATGTCTACAGTATGCGTCAGGCAATTGAAGAAGGTTTTATACTGGATGTGTTAAAGAACTACACCAACTACAAAGTAGCCTATAACCTAGCACAGAAAATCGCTGATAGTGATCAGGCCGTGGAGAGTAAAAAAGCCAAGGTCAAACTCAATCAGTGGGTGCGTCTGCATGATTACAATATTGCACAGAAAGTGCAGGTGATCATTGAGCATTTTAAAGACAATGTGATGGGTTTGTTGGGTGGTCAAGCCAAAGCTATGCTGGTGACCAGTGGTCGAAAAGAAGCGGTGCGTTATAAATTAGGTTTCGATCAATACATCATGGGCAAAGGCTATCAACACATCCATGCCATGGTTGCTTTTTCAGGAGAAGTACAGTTTACCGATAAAGACCCCAATGCCAAAGAACTGTTAGGAGAAAAATTCACCGAACACAGCATGAACCCGAATCTGAAAGGACGGGATATGCGTAAAGCCTTTGATTCGGATGATTATCAAATCATGATCGTGGCCAACAAATTCCAGACAGGATTTGATCAACCCAAGTTGTGCGCTATGTACGTGGATAAAAAACTCGGTGGAGTTGAATGTGTACAAACTTTATCACGCCTGAACCGTACTTATCCCAGCAAAGCCGAAACTGGCACCTTTGTACTGGATTTCTTTAACGAACCCGAAGAAATTCTGGAAGCCTTTCAGCCCTATTACCAAACCGCTGAACTGGAGGATGTCTCTGACCCAGATTTGATTTTTGATCTATTCGAAAAATTACGTGCCACAGGCATCTTCCAATGGCATGAAGTCGAACAGTTCTGTCAGGCATTTTTTGTAAAAAATAAAAGCAATGCCGCCATCGCCAATATCTGCAAACCAGCCATTGAACGCTGGAAAATACGTTACCAATCAGCCATCGATGCCTACAAACAAGCCCAAGATATGTTTGAGCGAACCAAGAAAACGGGTGATGCGGTCTTGATTGCCAATGCCGAAAACAGCTTTAAACAATGCAAAGCCGAAAAAGATGCCCTGGAAATTTTTAAAAAAGACCTCGGAACCTTTGTGCGCTTTTATGAATTTATGTCACAAATTGTCGATTATGATGATAAAGACCTAGAAAAACTCAGCCTCTACGCCCGTAACCTACGCCCAATGTTACGTGAAGTGATTCTGGAAGAAGATGACATTGACTTGAGTAACATCACACTCAGTCATTACAGGCTGTCTGCCATTCGCCAGCAGGATATAAAACTACAAGCTGATGCCGATGAACAATTGCAACCTGGTGAAGGCATGGGTTCAGCTAAAGCCAAAGATAAAAAAGAAGAATTTCTTTCCCAGATAATTGCCAGACTCAATGAATTATTCATCACCGATGGTCTCACCGATAACGATTTGGTGAATTACGCTTACACCATTCGTGACAAACTCAGTGAAAATGAACTCGTCATGAGCCAAATTGCCAACAATTCACCCGAACAAGCCATGCTAGGTGACTTTCCAAAAGCCATTGATGATGCCGTAATGGACAGTAATGAAGTGCATCAAAATCAAATGATGCAGTTATTGTCAGATCCAGCTAAAGCAAAAGGGTTTGCGAGGTTGGTGTTTGATTTATTGCAGGTGGGTGGAGAAAGACGGGAATGATATTTAGACAGTTAATTATTTAAAAAGCAAGGTTGAAAAAAATTAGAAAAATACATTATTTGTTAATCTCTGTCATCATTTAATGAAGACACAATATTACAATAGCTTTCGTGATCGTACATTTATATGACAAACTAAGGAATGAAAATTAATCACAAAAATGGATTTCTCAGTACATTTTTGCCAATTCTTGGTGGTTTGAGAATAGGTATGATTCTAATCAATCCCTGTGTTTTTTCGGGCAATCTATTGATATGGTCAGTTGACATTTTTGTTGTTGCTGTATTAGATGAAAATAGAGTAATGACTGCATCCATCCTTAACATCTCTGCTTTCTTCATGTCTTTTTGTAACATGATTTCACTGAAACCGATGAGTTTAGGTAGTCTTGATACGTTGATAATAAAGGAGGTTATGTTTTTAAAATTTCCTGTTACTTTGACGCGTAAATATTGTGCGCTGTAAAAACCAAAATGAGCTTGGCTTTGCGGATCAAATAGATCAAATTCTATACCCGAAGCAAGTCCTGTTTGGCTAATGCTATTGTAGTGATCTTGCATTTTATCCCGCAAGGGCATAAGTTTCGAGCTACTCAACTCAGTTTTTTGTTGGTTGATGAGTTTGCCATGTAATTTTTGGTAATAGTTTGAAATATCAGATGCTTGTGACTTGCTCCATAAAAAGTTTGAGTTTTTAGGCGGTTGAAATGGCCCAATGGTCGCTTTAACTAAAAATTGATGCTTATTAGTAGCAAGTTGTTTGATTGATGTTAATTCTGGTTTTGATAGCCATTTAGATCGGTCTAAATAGCGCATGAAAGTTGAAATTTCATTTTTTGATTCAGCTATTCCATGTAGTTCAATAATTTTTGAATCTGTTTGTATTTTACTGAAAAACAACTTTCCTGGTCTATTGGCAATCACTGAAATAAGGTAAGAATTAATCGTTTGCAAATTGGTCGCATGGGTTAACTGACTGATTTGCGATAACAATTCCTTTTGAGCTTGAATGACCTTGAGTTTTGCCTTGGATTTTTTGTGTTTTATTCTTTCCGCTAATTGCTTTTTCATCAATGTCTGGTGTTTGATGACATTGATTTCCTGTCGTTTTTCACGTTGCTGAAATTTTTTAATCTCAATCAAAGCCAGTTCTTTAAAAAAACCATCGGGGTATTTTTTGATATACGCTTGGAAATAAGAGATATCTTGTTTATTTTTAACGGACTGCCAAAACTCTATTTCAACTGGGTAGGAAGAATTTTCGGCAAATGAAACAGGAGATAAGATCAGAAAAAGTGAAATGATAAAAATTTTAAACATAATTTTTTTAGACTGAATTTTTAAATGGGAGGAACTTTAGACTGTATGATTTCAGGCGAAAATTTAATCAATTGGTGGCGTAATTTATGCCAAAAACCTGATAACAACAGTAATGAAAAGCTGATGATAATTCCAGAAATAGCAATGCTGTCACTGATGTGGCCAACAGTTTCCAATAGTTGGTTGACTGCATATAAAACATAAATGAGTGATGAAACCATTAAAATACGTCTATCAATTATCAATGAGATTAGGGTTAATAACAAATAGATCAATACAATCGCCACAATTGTTGTCAGGGTTGTATTCTCTTGAAGTATGGTTAAACTAGAAAATATAGGGTGGACAATGAGTGGTCCAGCCAATAAATGCAACCAAAATGCGATGTCTGAGTTTCTGGTTAGGCGTTCACGATCAGCAGAATCCCACGCCATCGCAATAAAAAAGGTAATTGCCCCTGCTAGGAATATCAAAATAAGTAGGTAGTTTTTGACACTGGGAAAAGCGGATAATATGACCGATATCACTAAAGCCAATGTAGCTGCGACACCTGCGACAACGGTTACGGGAACTTTGAAACGACGCCAGTGAAGCCAGGCTGCGACTGCTGATGCCGCTGCGGCAAAACTTATTCCATTTTCACCCCCCGCAAGCGTGATAGACAAAGAAAATACACTGCCGACAAAGGCGATGAGTAGCATAATGGCTGGTAATGCCATTTGTCGCTTCAAAACAAAGAATTCAGAGAGTCCCCACGACAATAGGCAAAGAAGGCTCATGGCGAATGTTGTGTTAAAGCTTTTACCCACCCATGCGGATGAAATAAGTAATATTGCACAAGCAATGACTACAAAAATATCATTGAATCCCGAGATTAATTTGAAATTTTCTTCATCGACAGCGGGAGAATGTTTGCTTTGTGAAATGGATGAACGGAAATCTTTGACGGCAGTTTCAGTGAAAATGCCTTGTTCAACAGCATTGTTGAGATCTTCATCGGTATACATTATGAAGCCAGTTTGGGTTGAAATAAGTTACAGAAATTCATTGTCGATTGCTGGCTGATTGTTTCAATACTTTGTTGTCTTAATGTTGCAATATGTTCAACAACGTGTGGGACATACAATGGATAATTGGGTTTCCCGCGAAAGGGGACAGGGGCTAGGTAAGGCGAATCCGTTTCTACTAAAAAACGATCATCAGGAACTTTTTTCGCCACTTCTTTAATTTTCAGTGCATTTTTGAAGGTGACAATGCCTGAAAAAGAAATGTAAAAATTCAGGTCTAAAGCTGCTTTGGCAAATGCCCAGTCTTCTGTAAAGCAATGAATGACTCCACTGGCATCTCTTGCATTTTCTGATTTCAGCAATGCAATGGTATCTTTTGCCGCTTCTCGGGTATGAATAATCAGTGGTTTTTGAATTTGTTTTGCCGCCTCAATGTGGGTGACTAATCTTTCGTGTTGTTGCTTTATGGGATTATCATCATAATGATAATCTAGCCCTGTTTCACCAATGGCTACATTCTTTTCATGTTGTGATAATTCAATCAATAATTCTACGTTGGGTTCTTTACAATTTGATTCTGTTGGGTGAACGCCGACTGACACAGAAATTTGAGGGAAAGGTTCAACCAATGATAACATTGCATCATAGTCTTCTAAGTTAATAGAAACGCAGAGCATGTGTTTGACATTTGCATCAGATGCTTGTTGTAAAAGATTGGATAATTGGTTATCAAATTTTTCTAAATTGACTCGATCTAAATGGCAATGTGAATCAATAATCATGATTTGTCTTGCTTATTATTGCATTTCATCTTCATCATCCTTGGGTGTTATCAATTCAATTCTTTCTTTCAGCCAAGCAACTTTTTTATCAATTTCAGCTGGCTCTCCTCGTCTGAAATGTGAATATCGATAAAGTGCTTCGGAATAATGTCTTTTTGCATTAACCAAACTGCCATCTTCTTCAGCCATCATCCCTTTTTCCATGACTTCATCAATGCGGGCCATGGCTAATAGATCGGTCAGGAGATCTATTTTTTCAGTGAATTGGTGTTGGGCACCGTATCCTCTTTCTCTGGCATCAATTAAAAGGCGTAAAGCTTCATCCAGGAATCGTTTTCTGTCAGCGGCAGGGACGTCATCACCACGTGATTTTTGCAACAATTCTTCGCCGACTTTTTCAGCTTGAAATCCTCGTTTTCTACCAATCGCGAGATAATATTCATTGCGAACCAAAACACTCTGGCTTTCAAAAGTGATCAATTCTTCAAAGAATGTAATCATTTGAGTCACTTCATCTAATTTTTCATCCAGCGTAGTGACTTCTTCCATTGCCGTCATGTGCTGGCGAATTTTTCCTCGAAGTTCAATTATTTTGGCTTTTTTTTCACGTTCTATTCTATCATTGATGAAAGCAATAAATAAGAATAAAAATATGATGGCAATTCCGCCATAGACTATAAATGCTTCCACCGATCAATGCCCCGCATACAATGATTCTATTTCACTGTTAAATATTGATTCAATTTTATGCCGTTTTAGTTTCATGGTTGCCGTTAATAATTCATTTTCAACTGTCCATGCATCAAGACAACAATGTATCTGATGAATCCGAGCATAGCCAGGAAAGTCTTTAATTAAATAGGATACTTCTTTAAGTAGTTTTTTGATCAGTGCTGTATCATCATTTATTGCTTGTAAGTCGAGTTCAATATTTTCATTCAAAGCATATTGTTTTAATTGGTCGGGGTCAACTACAATCAATGCCGATAAATAAGGCTTTTGCTCGCCAATGACCATCACTTGTTCAAATAAAGGGTTTAATGCGATGGCCATCTCCATGTCATTGGGAGGGACTTTTTCACCTGTGGATAATACAATGATTTCCTTAAGTCTGCCTGTGATATAAATATGAGAGTCCTCAATTTTAACTTTATCACCAGTATGTAACCAACCCTCTGGGGTGATAACTTCTTTTGTTGCGCTGGGATTATTCCAATAACCTTGCATGACACAGTCGCTGCGAGTTAATAACTCATTATTTTCAGCAATTTTTACTTCTATTCCATCAAAAGGAATGCCGACACTGGCGGGTTGATTTTTGTCCAGATGATTAACACTGATGACTGGACTGGTTTCAGTCAGTCCGTAACCTTGAATAATGGGAAGCCCCAGTCCAATAAATGTTTGTGCAATGGTGGCATTTAATGCAGCGCCACCGCTGATGGCAAAACGCATGTTGCCACCCAGTTTTGCCATGACTTTTTTAGCAACCAGTTGATTTAGAATGGGCCATAATAACTGGTTTGGATGCCAACTACTTCGACGTTGCTGGATAAGAAATTTTTTC